>JAFBAF010000150.1 GCA_019247895.1 Parafilimonas sp.
ACACAGCTTTCTGTTTACCAGGGAAAAGTTTTAATGAAACTGATATACCGCCAAACCGGGAATAATTGCTATGAAATAATCGAAGATTATAAAGGGAAGTTTAATGCCGGCTTCTGGCAAACCGTTGCACTTATATTCGGATCTAACCTTCGCCAAAGTTATGACCCTAATGGCGATGATCATGATATGGAAATAATCGTTCAGGATGTTGAAAGGATGTACGGCAAACGCAGTTGAATCAAGTCAAAATTCCAAAACCAATATTCAGAAAGGCTTACCTCAATTTTATTTCTCTTCTTAAATCAATCTTTATCAATTTTTACTTTTGAAATTTTACTTTTGACTTATATATGAAAGTTAATATTCTCGCTTTTGGCGTTCACCCTGATGATGTGGAATTAGGTTGTTCAGGAACATTGATAGCAGCAGTTGCACAAGGAAAAAAAGTTGCTGTGATTGATCTCACCCGCGGCGAATTAGGCACACGAGGCACCGCTGAAACAAGAGACAAAGAAGCCGCCAATGCTGCCAAAATAATGGGCGTGCATGCAAGAGAAAATTTAAATATGGCCGATGGTTTTTTTCAGAATGATGAAGCACACTTAAAAAAAGTAATTACAGCCATAAGAAAATACCAACCAGAAATTGTGTTATGCAATGCACCTGAAGACAGGCATCCTGATCACGGAAGAAGTTCCAAACTTGTTTCAGATGCGGCTTTTCTTTCCGGCCTAATAAAAATCCAAACAGATCATGAAGGAAACAAGCAGGAACAATGGCGACCTTCTTATGTTTTTCATTATATACAAGACCGTTATTTAAAACCAGATTTTTTATTTGATATTTCTGATCATTACGATCAAAAAATAAAGTCTGTTCTTTGCTATACAACGCAATTCAATACAACAGATACAAGTGAGCCGCAGACGTATATTTCAACGCCTGATTTTTTAGATGTTATTAAAGCAAGAGCGCTCATGTTTGGTAAACGCATTGGCGTAAAATATGCAGAAGGCTATTTGACAACAAAAATGATTGGAGTTAAAAGTTTTGATGCATTCATACAAAATGTAACCTGATCATTGTTCTTCATAAAAAAATTTACTACTGTTAACTGCAGTTATGGATGAAATAAAAAGAATCGCAATTATTGGTTTGGGTTATGTAGGATTACCGCTGGCAATGGAGTTTGCAAAATGTTTTTCGGTAATTGGTTTTGATATTGATGAAGCAAGAATTACGGAATTAAACAAAGGCAATGATCATACACTTGAAGCTGATATAAAAGAATTAAAAAAGCTTAAGAAGAAAAAAAATGATTCAAAAAAAGGTTTGTTTTTTACAAGCAATCTTAAAGAAATAAAAACTGCAACTGTTTTTATCATCACTGTTCCAACGCCGATAGATCGTTATAATTCGCCTGATCTTTCTTATCTTTTAAAAGCATCAGAAGAAGTAGGCAGTGTATTAAAACCAAATGATGTCGTCATTTATGAATCTACTGTCTATCCTGGTTGCACTGAGGAAGAATGCGTGCCTGTTCTTGAGAAAATTTCAGGATTAAAATTCAACAAAGATTTTTTTGCAGGATATTCTCCGGAAAGAATTAATCCCGGCGATAAGATTAATACGTTGCCAACAATAAAAAAAGTAACGTCGGGTTCTACTCCTGCAGTTGCTGATAAAATAGATGAACTTTATAAAGTAATTGTGAAAGCAGGAACACATAAAGCGCCAAGTATAAAAGTTGCTGAAGCATCAAAAGCAATTGAAAATGCACAACGCGATGTAAACATTTCATTCGTGAATGAGCTTGCATTAATATTCGACAAGATTGGAATTGATACAAACGAGGTTTTAGAAGCCGCTGGCACTAAATGGAATTTTTTAAAATTTAAACCGGGTTTGGTTGGCGGGCATTGTATTAGTGTTGATCCATATTATTTAGCGTACAAAGCTGTTTCACTTGGTTATCATCCGCAGGTAATTTTGTCGGGAAGAAGGATTAATGATCTGATGGGACAGTTTGTTGCTAACAAGGTAGTGAAACTGATGATTGAAAAAGGCCACAAAATAAAATCATCAAATGCATTAATTATGGGAATTACGTTTAAAGAAAATTGCCCTGATATACGCAACAGCAAAGTGATTGATATCTATCATGAGCTGAAACAATTTGGTTTGAATGTAGATATCTATGATCCTTGGGTAAATGCACAACAAGCGGAAAATGAATTTAATGTTGATGTATTATCGGAAATAGATTCATCCAAAAATTATACAGCAATTGTTGTTGCAGTTGCGCACAAAGAATTCTTGAATTTTGATTTTAAAAAGTATAAAAAGAAAGGCGCTATAATTTTTGATACAAAAGCTTGCTTAGATAAGAACATCGCCGATGCGAGATTATAAGCATTTATTGACAACATACTGTTTTATCAGCGCAGATATTTCATTAGCTCTTTCCATAATCATTAAATGTCCGCCGTTATTAATCGTTATATCTGCTTTTACAAATTTTGATGGCAATATTCTGTCATTTAAACCGTGAATATGTGTTATGTTTTGAGGAACTGTTTTGTTTCGCCAGGAGATAATTGCCCCAACTGCCCACCTGTAAAAATTAGTGTCAGCTTTTTCAAGTGCCTCATCTACATATTTTTTTGTTGATCCTGAAGAAGCGCCAAGAAAATAATAATGAATGATAACTGACTTTTTAATAGACCAATGCGGCAATATTTTATAAAGCGGCGCATACTGAAATATTTTCCAGTAAAAGGGAATTTCGTTAACAGTTTTTGCGCTTGAAACAATAATCGTTTTTGCTAAAGGATTAGCTTTTGAAATTTCTGTTGCTATCATTCCGCCCAATGATAAACCAAGAATTACCGGGTTCGAATCATGAATAAATTTCTGTTGCAAACGAATTGAATAACTGCTTAAGGATTCATCGCGCAAAGGTTGGATCCATTTTATAAAAACAGGTTTTGCAAAAGAGAGATCAAGATTCTTAAACACACCCTCATCAGCACCCAAGCCGGATATGCAATAAATATTTTGCATAAAACAAAGTTACTTTCAGTGCTTTAAACAATGTAAACCGGATTATAAAATGTAATAACAGATGCATTAATTTTTACGCATATTTAATCTTATTATATAAATTTTCATCTTTACTGTATTTTTATAGCTTCAATTTAAATAAGGTATGGCGGGTACAAAGCCGATAATAAGTCCCGGTTTCAGTTTTAAACCCAGGAAGAAACTTTAGATGTAAAACCGCAAAGCGCTAAACTAACCATCGGGATACCTAAAGAAATGGTATTGCAGGAAAACCGCGTATCACTGATTCCCGAAGCAATAAATGTATTGGTGAATAACGGCCACCAGGTTATTATAGAAACTAAAGCCGGTGAAGGCAGCAAATATTCTGATGCCGACTTTAGCGAAGCCGGTGCCCAAATTGCGCTAAAGAAAAAAGAAGTGTATAAAGCTCCGATGCTTATTAAAAGCGCACCGGTAATGGAAGAAGATCTTCAGCACCTGCAATTAAACCAAACAATTATCTCACCCATTCATCTTTCAATGCTGAAAAAAGAATCGCTGGAAAAGATGATGGAAAAAAAAATAACCGCACTTGGGTTTGAAAATTTAAAAGATGATAGCGGCACATACCCTATTGTTCGTTGCATGAGTGAAATTGCCGGCAGTGCCGCTATGCTGATAGCCGGTCAATATTTGGGCAGCCAGGAAAATGGTAAAGGAGTTTTGCTGGGAGGCATCAGTGGTATTCCGCCAACAAAAGTTATTATTATTGGTGCCGGTGTTGTTGGTGAATTTGCTACCCGCACCGCCCTTGCAATGGGGGCTTCAGTAAAAGTGTTTGATAATAACGTATACCGTTTAAAGCGTTTGCAAAATAATTTGGGTATGCGTGTTTGGACGAGTGTTATTGAGCCACGCATTCTTGCTAAACAATTAAAAAGCTGCGAAGTTGCCGTAGGTGCGCTTACAAATGAAAGTGGCAGGAGCCCTATAGTTGTTACAGAAGAAATGGTGCAGGCAATGCGCCCGGGCAGCGTAATTATTGATGTAAGTATTGACCGCGGTGGTTGCTTTGAAACAAGTGAGATCACAACACATCAACATCCAACTTTTGTAAAACATGGTATTATTCATTATTGTGTGCCGAACATACCAAGTGGGTATGCCCGCACTGCAAGCCATGCTATCAGTAATGTATTAATGCCTTTATTATTAGATGCGGGTGATGCAGGCGGCATTGAAGAAATGGTTTGGCATAATTTTAATCTCCGTAATGGCGTGTATTTATATCGCGGCCATCTTACCAACTTATATATCAGCCAAAGATTTGATTTGAAATTTACCGATCTGAACTTATTAATTGCAAGCCAGCGATAATATTTTAATTTAACATCTCACTTTTCATCTAACCTTTAAAAGCAAGGCATACCGATAAGAACTATTTTCGCAGTAATGCCCGTTACAAAAGATTATTATAAGATATTAAATGTAACTTCTTCAGCATCCCCGGGTGAAATAAAAAACGCTTATCGCAAGCTCGCTATGAAATATCATCCTGACCGAAATCCAGGCGATACACTTGCTGCCGCTGTTTTTTCTGAAGCAGCCGAAGCATATAAAATACTTTCAAATGCAGAAACACGAAGACAATATAATTACGAACGCACCTTAACTGCAGAAGAGGAATATAAACGACCGGTTGAAACTATTGAAACACTTATTCAGCGTATTCATAAAATAAACCAGCAGGCAAAAGCTGCAGATCCATTTCGTTTTAATAAAGATGCATTGTTATATTCCATCAAACAATTATTCCCTGGTAACATTGAATTATTATTAAAAGCAAATAGTGAATTAGTTAGTGAATTTCTTCAACTGGTTTGTAATGCAGCAAATTACTTATCATCATATCAAACAAAAAAATTGATAGTTTTTACACAACCACTTTTTAGAGAACATGCGTGGCTGCAAGACAGCTTACAGGTTACTTTGCACCGGCAGGAAAAAACTGAGCATTGGGAAAAAAATAAAATTGTGCTTGCAGTAATTGTGGCAATGTTGCTATGCGCTGTTATTTTTTTAGTAGCAAGAAAATAATATGTTTTGCACCATTCTTATTACACGTTATCCAAAATACCTGGGGCTATTTGGCTTTCTTTCAATGGCAATATTCCGGCTGCCATTATTCATAAATAAGAAAATAAAATTTTTCAAATTAATGGGGAGCGGCAAAAACGGAACATTCGATATACATCCGGACCTGAACCAGTGGGCATTATTGTTTACAACTGATGATATACACATTAAAGCACCTTCATTCATATATAAATACTGGAGTTTTTTTCGTTGCCACACAACAGAATTCTTATTACAGCCAATAGAAGGCTTTGGTTTTTGGGAAGGCAAAAAAGTTTTTGGAGAATTACCAAAGCAAACAAATTATAATGGCAGAATTGCAGTATTGACAAGAGCAACCATTCGTTTAAATCGTTTAAAAAAATTTTGGAAAACGGTTGATAGTGTTGCTAATAAAATGCCATCAGCAAAAGGATTGCTTATTTCTTACGGAATAGGCGAAATACCCTGGATAAAGCAGGCAACATTCAGTGTTTGGGAAAATAAAGATGCCATGAAAAATTTTGCTTACGCAATGAATGAGCATATTGAAGTTATCCGCAAAACAAGAAATGAAAACTGGTATAAAGAAGAGCTTTTTGTACGGTTTAGAATTATATCGGTAAAAGAGTTTAGCCAGCCTTCGGCATTAAGCATTCAGCTTTAAATCGTATCTTGCGGCCTCATTTATGAAGAAGCATAATTTAAACGGCGAATTGCTTGCAATCTTTTTAAATCTTATCTAACGCTACAGTAACTGCTGTATCCTGTATTCTTGCTTCTTATTCTAAAAAAAACACTTTTTTATGCATGATGGCAATACATATTATGTTGAATCTGAAATTGGTACATTAAGAAGGCTGATCATTCATAGTCCTGATGGTGGCATTGGTAAAATAATTCCGAGTACTTTCTCTGATAATTTATATGACGACATTGTTCATTTAAAAAGTATGCAGAAAGAATACAATCATTATGTAATGTTATTATTATATTTTCTTGATCCGCAAAAAATTGAATACATAAAAAAATGCCAGGCAAACGCAAGAAATGAAAAAGAAAAAGCAAATTGTTTTATTCCCGGCAAAAAAGAATATTTCAATTCAGATAAAGTACTTGAAGTGCAGCATTTACTCGAACAGATATTAAAAGAAGAAACAGTAAAACTTAGGTTAATTTCTGCTGTTTGTTCTTATGAAGAATCAAGCCATAAAACCCAACAACAACTTGAAGCGATAACGGATATGGCTTTGCTGGCAAAAATTTTAATTAGCGGCATTTTACCAAAATCAGCGAGTGGTTTACACGAAGACCAATATATTTTTCCGCCTGTTCCCAACTTTATTTTTACAAGAGATATTGGTATAATGATCAAAGATCATATTCTGCTTAGCCGCATGGCAACAACTGCAAGAAAACGTGAATCGCTAATTACCAAATTCCTTGCCTTGTACTTTATGTTTAAAGAAGATACTTCTAAAGTAATTGAAGTAATTGAAGACAGTGATTTCTTTTTATATGAGGAAGTAGAGCGGAAAGCACGTTTTATAAGTATTGAAGGCGGCGATATTATGATGATCCATCCCAAGCATTTGATTGTCGGATGTAGTGAGCGAACATCATCAAACGCTGTGAGTGAAATTATTCACACCATTTTTTCAGAAGATTTAGGCATCGAAAAAATTTCTGTTGTTAAGATCGCCAAGAACAGGGCGCAGATGCATATCGATACCATCTTCACGCAAGTAAAACGTAATGTTTGGGTGTTGTATGGCAGGTATTCTGAAAATATTATTGCGGCTGAAAATAAGGTAAAGCAATCTTATTTGCGGCAGTTTATGCACCAACCGGATTTGATCGCGATTGAGGAGCCAGAAATTCTGCAATATCATAAGCCAGCCGGCGAAGCATATAAATCTGATAAAGATTACAGTGTTTTTAAAAAACTTTCAGGCATTGAAGAATTGTTGAAACAGGTAAGTATTGAAGATTATAATTGCAAACCAGATGATGTAAAAATTATTTACAGTGGCGGCAATGAATTTCCTTATGATGACCGTGAGCAATGGACAGACTCTTGTAATGTTGTTGCTTTAAAAGAAGGCGTTGTAATTGGTTATGACAGGAACGATTATACAGCAAACAGCTTTCGCAAACAAGGCTTTGATGTAATAACAACCGTTGAATTATTTAAAAAATTTGATGAAGGTTTAAATCCTCAAAACCTGACTGATACATTAATACTTTTACAATCAGCGGAACTTTCAAGAGCAAGAGGCGGCTCGCATTGTATGAGTATGCCGTTACTAAGAGATAAATTAGTTTAAAGTTTCAGTGCTCCAAAATTTCAATAGAATATAAACACATAAATAGCAATGAAACTTTGAAACATTTAAACAATGAAACATTAATTATGCAAAACACAAGCAATGTTTTAATGATACGGCCGGTTGCATTTACTTACAACGCAGAAACGGCTGTAAACAATAGTTTCCAGGTTGCCGGCAATGCTGAAGCCGCACAGGAAAAAGCTTTGAAAGAATTTGATGCGCTTGTAAAAAAGTTGCGTGATAACTATATTGATGTTACTGTAATAGACGATACACCTGTTCCTCATACACCCGATTCAATTTTTCCGAACAACTGGATTTCTTTTCATGAAAACGGAACAATTATTTTATACCCGATGTATGCGGAAAACAGGCGTGCTGAAAGAAAGCAACATGTGCTTAATGAACTAAATAAAAAATTGAAATCAATAAATACAATTGACCTTACCACTTACGAAGCGGAAAATATTTTTTTGGAAGGAACAGGCAGCATGGTTTTAGACCGCGATAATAAAATCGCTTATGCCTGTGTTTCACCAAGAACCAATATGAAAGCGCTTGAAGATTTTTGCAACAAGATGAATTTTACACCATGTACTTTTACTGCAGTTGATGATAAAGGAAGAGAAATTTATCATACAAATGTACTGATGTGTGTAGCTGATAAATATGTCGTGATTTGCCTTGACTCAATTCAGGATGAATCAGAAAGGGAGCATGTAAAAACAACAATTGAGGGTTCAGGTAAAAAAATTATAAATATTACAGCCGAGCAAATGAACAGATTTGCCGGCAATATGTTGCAACTGCAAAATAAAAAAGGCGAAAAAATCCTTGTTATGTCTCAGCAGGCTTACATGGCTTTAAACAATCAGCAAATAAATGAACTTGAGCAATTCAATAAAATAGTTTATGCTGATCTTACTTCAATTGAAACTAATGGTGGCGGAAGCGCAAGATGCATGATCGCTGAAATTTTTGAATAGATTTCTCTAAACACTCTATTGCAGTTTTTGTAATTGCTGTTGAATAATACCAGGCGGCAATGGCACGTATCCTGCATCTTTTACAAACTGCTGCCCGTTTGTAAGTATCCATTTAAAATAGTCAAGTATAATTGGATTGGCAGGCTTTTGTTTGCAAACAAAATACAGATCTCTAACCGGCGGCGACGGATAATTTCCATTCGATACAGCCGCTTCAACCGAACGTAAATCAGCATAAAAATTTTCAGCATACGCGCCGGAAAAATTAATTTGTTTGGAATTATTGCCGGGCTGTTTACAATTAACGCAAATAAGAACGATTGAAAAAATAGAAATACAAAACAGTTTTCTGCTCAGCATAAATTAAAACTTGTGAGTTAAAAAGTATTAATGGTAAACGCAGAAAAACTATGCTTACACAACTGCATAAAATAAACAGCATTCCATATTTATTTCCCCATTTATTAAACTCATGAAACTTAGTTTACATCAATGAGAACAACATCATAATAGACAGGAGAATTAGGCGCCACTTTATCAGAACCTGTGCAGCCAAAAGCCAGTGAAGAAGGTATTACCATTTTTATATGCCCGCCCTTTTGTATATATGGTATTGCAATTCGCCAGCCTTCAATAAATTTATAAAGCGGTGATGTAACCGGCGTCGTACTGTTATCTTCTATAACATTTCCATCAAGTGTTTTTGCAATGTAAGTAGCTGTTATTATAGAATTATCGTTAGGCGTTATACCCGAGCCTTGGTCAAGAACCTGGTAATAAATTCCATTGCTGTCAACAGTATAGATTATAGAATTTTTTTTACAAAAAGCAGCCATTGAGCTTGCTTCTTCACCCGGAGGAACCGACATGCAGCCGGGATCATTTTTTTTACTGCAGGAAGTAATATATAAAATAGTAAAAAGTAAAATTCCAATTCTTTTCATCAGCACTTTCGTTTTCAAAAAATGTTTAATGATCTTTTTCAGTTTCTGTAATTGTATTTGCAGCAGTTTTTTCTTCTTTGAGTTTTAGTTCTTTATAAGATTGTTCATTCATCTCCCACCTGAATTTTTTATAAAAAAAACCCATAAACCCAACTATGCCGGCTATTGCGATAAATAAAACATAAGGGCTGCTTTCGCCCTGTGCAACCATGTTGGCTCGCGCATACCAACCAGAATCTAAAGCCAGTAAAATACCGGCACCTAATGCCAGCCCTATAGGGAGCCCGGGAAAGAATTGTTTTAAAATAGATTTTTCTTTTATCCTGTTTTCTTCCCAATACTTTATAAAAGCTTTGTCTTTTTCTGTAAGCATGAGACTTACTATTGCTACCTAACGCTGCATTCATTTTTATATTGCAAAAATTACAACGATAATTTGTGACAGATTTAGAAACAAAAAAATACTTTTGCGCACCGCATGAATTTTGCGGTATTTATTCTCAACCGATTTGATTTACCGTGAACAGATTTGACGCCTACATAATTTACTATTTATACGAACACAAAGAAGTTTCTCTTGAAAAGATAGGTACGCTTAAGGCACCTGCTTCTTTTGCACCCGGTGATGGACAAACAGCTGCAATTGAGTTTATATATGACAGAAAAGTGGCAACCTCACCAGGGTTAGTTGATTTTATCGCGGAGAAAGCAGCAAAAAATAAATACCTTATCACATCAGATCTTGAATCGCATTTTTCGCAGGTGAGGGAATTTATAAATATTGGCAAAGCCTACGAGTTGCCCGATGTTGGTTTTATAAAAGCAAATAAAAGCGGCATTCTTGAATTTTTGCCATATTCTGAGGCAAATAAAACCATCCGCATCACTGCTTCAACGCAACAGGCGAAGCGGCCAAAAAGTAACAATCGTTCGGCTGTTCAATTGATAACGGTTCTTATTGTAATCGCCATTCTTGCAGGATTAGGATGGGAAGCTTACCAATATTTCAGCAAGTCAAAAAATACTGATACGGCGATAACAAACAACAGTAATAATAATACTGACACATCGACTGTTAATGCCACGAACCAGGACACAATAAATCGTGTAAATGCCGATAGTGTTACTGCAAAACCAATAACAAATTATTCAGACAGTGATACAGTAAATGTTAGATATATTTTCGAAACAACAGCTTCTGAACTTCGTGCTCAAACAAGAACAGCCCAATTGAAAGGCTTTGGCAACAATGCTTCTTATGACAGCTTTATTAATAACAGTACAAAATTCTATTCTTTGTTTATTGTAAAGCCAACAAAGCTTTCAGATACCCTGAGAATAAAAGATTCTTTAGCTAAATTTTTTCAGAAAGATGTTCAAGTGAAGATTGCAGCTAACAGGTAAATTATTTGTTTACAAGTTCTCCCTTTAAAAAGAGTTTCCAGTTGTCGAGCATCTTGCCTTTTAATACACGGGGAAATTTATGCTGTCCTCCTATTTTGCCCATAGAGCGCATGAACTGTATAAAAGTTTTTTCAGGCAGTACATCAAGAAAAACTTCTTTTAAAGCGCTGGTGCGTTCCGTAGCATAATCATCATTTAGTTCTTTAAGATAATTATCAATTTTTAAACGAAGTGCTTCAGCATTTACAGCATCATCGCATGCAACGTACCAATGATGCGCAAATAGGTTTTCATACGGTTCACCTGCAACAGTAAACTCCGGAATGCAAACATTTAAACCGCTGCTGGCAAGTTCAATCGCCTTGTTCATATTTTCAACACTTAAATGTTCGCCTACTAAGCTCAGGTAATGTTTGGTACGACCTGTGATCACAATTTCACAACGCTTTTTATCAGTAAAACGAATTGTGTCGCCGATTAAATAACGCCATGCACCTGCACTGGTGCTTATCAATATTGCATAATCTTTATTTTCTTCAATATCAGCTACCGTAAGTATTTGCGGGTTTGCAACCGGTTCTCCGTTTATATCAAAGTTTTTGTCATCAAAAGGAATGAACTCATGAAAAATATGTTCGTTGGTTACAAGCCGCATGCCTGAAGCATTGGGCCTGTCTTGATACGCAATGAAACCTTCACTTGCTAAATAAGTTTCAATATAAGTAAGCGGTTTTGCCAACAATTTTTCAAAACTTTTTTTATACGGCTGAAAACTTACACCGCCGTGCACAAAAAAAGCAAGGTTAGGCCAAATATCATGAATGCTGTTAAGGTTGTATTCTGCAATGATCATTTCCATGCACATCTGTATCCATGCAGGCACGCCAACAACAAAACCAATATCCCATTCCGGAGCTTTTCTTACAATCTCTTTTAGCTTGCGGGTCCAGTTGCGTTGTCTTGCAATTTTTTTCCCCGGTTTATAAAATGGCTGAAACCAAAACGGAACTTTTTTCGCGGTTATACCACTCAGATCCCCCGCATAATAACCGGCACTTTTCTGCAAGGCTGTACTTCCGCCTAACATAAGCCACCCTTTGCCAATGGAACGAACAGGAATATCGCTGTAATTACGCAAAGAAAGTATCTGGCGTATCATCACAACACGATTGCCCTTCAATAAATCGTTTGTTACAGGGATATATTTACTTGCAGCTTCACTTGTGCCGCTGCTGAGTGCATAATACTTTATTCGCCCGGGCCAGCAAACATCTGGAACACCTTCTAAAGTGCGATGCCACCAGGCTTCATAAATTTTACTGTAATTAAAAATGGGAACAAGTTGCTGGAAGCTTTTTACTGCATCCGGTTGTAATAAAATTTCATCAAAACGATATTGCTGACCGAATTCTGTAAATCTTGCTTTATGCAATAATTTTTTCAGCACACGCTTTTGCTGCCGTTTAAAATCATTTTGCGGCAAGCCAAGACTTTTCAATATTGTTTGAGGAAGATTGATGTCAAATAAAGCCATCAGTATCAACTTTATTTCAAAACCGCTAAGCTACGCAATAAGTATTTATATCGAAAAATGTATTTGAGGTATGGCGGATGAATTACTGGCCGAAATAATGCTGCCGGAATCTTTAAAATGCCAGTAACATGCAAATTTATTTTTATTATTTTGAACAAACTGAATACAGTTTGAGTAAGTTAAATGATACAAACAGAACACAATGTTTGATGCGGATGAGAGATTTATCAGTTCCGGGTTTATTGATGAATTGTTTATGACCACGCTGTTGTAACTATGATTATTGGCTAAAAGTATTGCTGCCGCTGATTTAATTGCATCTTCATCTCCGCACAATACAAAAGAAGTTCTTTCATTTTTCTTGGTTGGATTAGATGATTGCTTTGACTTATTTCTTACTTCCGAAACAAAAGCGCCGCCCGAAATTGCGATTTTTAAAAACAAGGCGGAAAATTTTTTGTAGTGTTTATCTACAAAAATCTTCATAGCACCATAGAAATTTTTAACAAACACTTTATCTTTTTTAGTGCTTTCACCCTTGAAATGAATGATCAGGTTGTTTCCCAGATAATAATTTTTGTATCCCGCTTTCTGTATGCGATAACTCAAATCAATATCTTCCCCATACATAAAAAAATCTTTATCAAAGCCGTTTAATTTTTTCAATATCTCTTTTCGCGATAAAAAAAAAGCACCTGACAAAACATCAACTTCATGAACTTTGCTTTCATTTAAATTACCCAATGCATATTTATTAAATATTGATGAGTGCGGAAACAGCTTTGCAATTCCGGTTAACTTCCAAAAAGAAGCAGCTGCAGATGGAAAAGCACGTTTACTCTCAGGCAGAAAATTTCCGTTACCATCAATCATATTAACACCAACAGCTCCTGCCTGTTTATGTTCATTTAAAAAAGAAATACCATTTGCAAGTACATTTTCTGAAACAATTGTATCAGGATTGAGGTAAAGTATAAACTCGCCCTTTGCAATATTTAAACCGATATTATTTGCCTTTGCAAAACCACTATTATTTAATTGCCCGATAAAGATTATCGCAGGAAATTTTAATTGTATGTATTCAGCAGTTTTGTCTTCAGAGTTATTATCAACAACTATTATTTCAGCTTCAATATTTTTACAGGCAACTAAAACAGAATGCAGGCATTGCTCTAAATAATACCGCACATTATAGCTAACAATAATTATTGATAACTGCATATGCAAACATAAATCTATTAGCACTTGTATTAGTGCGATAAGATAACCTTGTTTAAGGGGCACACGTCTGTATAAAAGAATAGTATGTACAATTAAGTTTGATTATTGATATTTGCGCATGCTTAAACAGGTTCTGATGCAGGCCACACAAGCCGCTGCAGCCATAATGAAAGAATATTCCACACGTACATTTTCTATTAGCAATAAAGAAGGCATTAATAATCTTGTTACAGAAGTGGATCATAAAAGCGAAGAAATAATTTTTGAGATCATCAGGAAAAATTATCCGGATCATTATATATTAAGCGAAGAATCAGGAGAGATAATCCAGGACTCAAATTTTAAATGGATAATAGATCCTATTGACGGTACGGTAAATTATGCAAACCATATCCCGATATGTTGCGTAAGCATTGGAATTGAAGTAAGCGGAAAGATGGAAATGGGTGCAGTATATAATCCTTTTTTGAATGAATTATTTTTTGCTCAACGTGGTTATGGCGCAACTTTGAATGATCAAAAAATCCATGTAAGCAAAACACCACACCTGATAAAAAGTTGCCTGGTTACGGGCTTTCCATATACTTATCTTGACAATCCTAATGGACCGCTTGAAGTGTTTGGAAAGCTTATTCGCAAAGGCATTCCTGTAAGAAGATTAGGCAGCGCTGCAATGGATCTTTGCTGGGTTGCAGCAGGCCGCTTTGATGGATTTTATGAGCACAAATTAAGTGCGTGGGACAGTGCAGCAGGTTTTTTAATTGTAGAAGAAGCAGGTGGAAAAGTTACTGACATGAAAGGCGATCTCTATAATCCATATCAACCGGGAATTATAGCAACCAATGGAATTATTCATGATGAATTGTTGGCTGTTGTTAAAGGTGGAGAAGTGTAATTTTTACAATTTTAGATTTACGATTTTATAACAATTGTATTTTCTAATGAGTTGAAAGTTTGAGCATAAGTTAAAATCCAAATTATAATTCCCTAACCCTTATTATTTATGGCAAAGCAGGAATTAATGAACCGGTTAAAGCAATATGCAAAGCTTGTACTAAGCCTGCCGTATAATATTGTAAATAAAAATTAGAAGAGGAATTAGATGAGCCAGTTTTTTTTATTGGAATGATAATAGAATTAAATCCTTCCTTCGCAAATAAAGTAACCATATTACACAAAGAAGGCAATGAATTACCCGCCATAATTGTTGCAAGTCGTAAAACATTACGTCTTCAAAAATTGTAAATCGTAAATTAATGAGCAGAACAGAAATATCTACCCTCGGTGAATTTGGTTTGATCAATCATCTTACAAAAAATTTTGAATTGCGCAATGCATCAACTATTGTTGGCGTAGGTGATGATGCAGCTGTCATCGATCACTTCGGCAAACAAACTGTTGTTACTACCGACCTTTTAATTGAAGGTGTTCACTTTGATCTTGCATACACGCCATTAAAACATCTTGGCTACAAAAGTGTGATTGTGAATTTGAGTGATGTATATGCAATGAACGCAACGCCAACACAACTAACTGTAAGTATCGGCATTAGCAATCGTTTTAGTGTAGAAGCGCTGAACGAATTTTATGAAGGTATTTATGCGGCTTGCGAAAGATATAATGTTGATCTTGCCGGTGGCGATACTTCGTCTTCACAGAAAGGATTTATTGTTTCTGTTACGGCAATTGGTGAAGTTGCGCCTGATAAATTTGTTAAGCGCAATACAGCAAATAAAGGCGATTTGATTTGTGTAAGCGGAGATTTAGGCGCTGCTTTTTTAGGTCTTACTTTAATGGAAAGAGAGAAAAGAATTTATCTTGAAAACCCGCAAATACAACCTGATCTTGAAGGCGAAAGTTATATTGTTGGCCGCTTATTAAAACCAGAAGCAAGGAAAGATATAATCGAGTTTTTTGCACAGGAAAATTTGTTACCAACTTCAATGATGGACATAAGCGATGGCTTAAGCAGCGAAACATTGCACATCTGTGATCAAAGCAATTTAGGTTGCCGTTTGCATGAAGACAAATTACCTATTGTTGAAGACACGCGAAATGCTGCTTTTAAGTTTGGGCTTGATCCAACCGTTTGCGCATTAAATGGCGGTGAAGATTATGAATTGATCTTTACAGTAAAACAAGATGATTATGACAAGATCATTTTAAATGAAGACATCAGCGTTATTGGTTACATGACCGATATTGAAGAGGGCAGAAAATTTATTTCAAAAGGCGGAAATACATTTGATATAACAGCACAAGGCTGGAATTCGTTAAAATAGTCATCTGCTAATTGGAACGTTCTTAGTCACCTCGACTTTAGTATTTATATTACACAAAGAATCAGGGATATCTTCTCCAACTACACGATGAAAAAGAATTTTATGACCAGCATCATTTACATGTATGCCGTCACCGCTATCATACTTAAACAAAATACTGTCTTTTGCTGAAGCAAGCCCGGTATGAAAATCAATAGACTTTTCTTTATAATAACTTTTTATCCAGGTAAATAATTGTTTTTGACTGTTAACCTGAGTTGCATTTAAATTATTACGTGGCTGCGGCGTTGCAATCCAAACTAAAATTCCATGCTGCTTTGCAGCATTTGAAATACGTTTAAAATTATCCTTTTGTTCCTTCAACGAATAATTATTTACTATATCGTTTGAAGGAAAATTTATGATCACGGCATCTGCATGCATTTTAATTGCTGCTGTAATGTTATGCCCGATTAATGGTGCCGGCCTGCCTTGCGGCGGTACATACCCATCAGGCTGTGCTGAATAAGTGGTTGTACCGGGTACAGCAAGATTATCAACTACATAATTTGGGTTGATGTTTTTAAGATAATCAGTATATAAGTATGCCCAGGCCTTGCTAAGATCAGAGGCGCCATTACCATAAGCCGTGGATGATCCTAAGATTACGATATGAAAAGCCTTAGTACATGTTTGAGCATTTATACCTGGAGTTATTATTAAAACACACAGGCAAAATAAAATGTTGCGTGATTTTCTTTTCAAGCATTAAGATTTATGTTTCATAAACTATAAGTTCACATTGCATAAGATTATAAAACAAAAAATGATCCACGCTTAATGCATGGATCATTTTATATTTATTAATTTTTTTTATTGAACAGTTACTTTACGAATTACCTTATTAGCTACTTCAGAAACATAGACTGTTTTTCCATCAGGCGTAGTTGCAATACCGCCTATTTCACCAAAGCCGGCAACATCCCCTGAACCATCGCCCCAGTTTGTTGGATTTTTTCCAACAAGCGTGGTTACATTAACACCAGGTTTTACTATGCGTAATGCCGGTGAATGATAACCATACCTGCCAAAAGTTGTAAAATAAATTGACTTACCGTTCTGTGTAGCACTAACATGATCAACCTTATTTGCCTGTGCTTGTGATACAGGTCCGTCAACATCAATTCCCAAACCGTTTTTATATTGAAATAAGGATGTTACCACACCGGCAGGTGTTACTTTGCGTACAAGATCATCACTGTAATCAGCTACATATAAATTGCCATGTCCATCTGCACACATATCCCAAACACCACGGCCAAATGTTGCAGCATCTCCTGCGCCATCCTGGAAAGGTCCTGATTCACCTCCGCGATCAAAACTCGGAGCTCCTGCAAATGTTTTCACTGTGCCATCGAATGGAGAAGTTGAAGTAAAATGAATATGATGTATGGTGTTCCATGATTCATTAAAAAAATAAACATCGCCATTTTTTCCTGTAGCCAGTCCACGGGGAATATCGAAATGATCTTTTTTATTCAGCTTGCCAATTTCATTGCCGCCATAAATTCTTTTAACAATAGTGGTGAGCTTATAACTATTCCCTTTTGGTTCAATTTTATATAAACAGTTTTCTTCAGTAATAAAGTACAATGAACCGCCAATTGAATCAGGCGTTACATCCATATCTAATATCTCATCAAAATTGTTTATTACGCCAAAAGGCAGGTATGTTTTTACATTGTTTTGCGCATCCATACTGCGTATAACAGTTCCATCAGCAATGTATAATATGTGATTACGATCATCATATACCATTTTTGTAGGATTCCAGAAACGTGCTTTACTGCCATTACCATCATCATCACCCTGCAAACCGTATTTTCCTGCAATTGTTGTAACATTTACTATGTAAGTTGTTGCACTACTCGCATTGCTTGTTACAAGTGAAGTTGCGTTTGATTTAGTATCAATATTTTTTGAACATGCTGTAAACAGCACAGCTATCATCACAAACAAATAAGCGCCGGGTTTTAAAGAATGTTTCATATCAATAAGTTTAAATTGTAACGCAAAATTCACCGGGTTCATCAAGCAAGAAAACAGGAAAGAAATTGAAATGTGTTTTTTTAAGTGTCAATTGTGTTTTTTTAAGATGAAATGAAAACCTACGTTGATCGGAAATTCCTTTAACAATTAACTGCATAAAATTTGCTCACTGAACCAAAAACTACCATTAATGAAAAAAATTATTTTTTGTTTTACAATGCTTTTAACTCTTGCTGCAACAAGATCCCATGCTCAAAACATGCAGAAAATGCAGGAAGTATGGAAAACATATTTAAAAGATTCTGTTCAACTCGCTGATCCAATGATTGATTCCGTAATGGCTGTTCGCATGCAATACATGCCGCAAATGCGTGAAATATTTATGGATCAATCCGCTACTGCTGCAGACAAGCAAACAAAATTTCAAAGTTTAAGAAGCGAAATGGATGTGCGTTATAAATCAGCAGGATTAACAGACGCACAAATACAACAAATACATCAGCATGAAGATTACATGCGCCAGCAAATGATGAACAGGATGAATAATGGCGGCGGAGGCGGGCAATAACACAGAAACAAACATTACAAAAAGGCTATTTCGATAGTCTTTTTTATTTGATGAATGTTATAACTAAGGTTTTGCTGTTGCGCTGATAAGCTTATAGATCTTTCCATCAGCCTTGGTTAAAATATACAATTCGCCGTCAGCATCTTTTCCAAAATGAAGATCAACACGATCATCATGACAAAGGTCTTTTAGTTTTTGCATTGAATTATTTAAAGCAATATTCCACTCTTTTATTGGTGCTACTTTCCCTTGTTGCAGATCTTTTACGTCAACATAAAATAATCTTCCTGTTGGTATATCGCCAAATAAAAACTTTCTTTTTAGTTGAGGAATCGCATTGCCTGTATATTCAAAGCCGCCGCAAATTGCTTTGCCTTCATCATGATCATATTCAGCAACAGGATAAGTAATTTTATAACTGCTGTCGTTTGATGGAAGCGGGTAAATTTTATTCAGGTCACCATAAGGATGCAACATAAACTCACCTTCTCGTATTGGCCAGCCATAATCATTTCCTTTTTGAATAAGATCAATTGATTCAATATTTCCATGACCAACATTACACACGATCATTTTGTTTGAAGACGTCCATGTTATGCGATGCGGATTTCTGAAACCATACGCATAAATTTCGGCCAGATCATTTTTATTATTTACAAATGGATTGCTTGCAGGGATTCCATATTTTCCGTTCGCACTATTATGACCTGAGGGAGCAATGCGCAAAACCGTTCCCCAAATTGTTTGCGGACTATGCGCTAAAAAAGCGTAACCATTTTCAGTGCAACCACCATCGCCAATTCCAATGAATAAAAGTCCATAATCTTCATCGCCGGGTTTTGAATTTGGATTGAAACAAATTTCCTGCACACCATGAATTCCGCTAACCATATTCACTCTTAATAATTCGCGGCTGGTGCCTTTAAATGTTGCAGCATTCGGATCATCACATTTCCATTCTGTAAGCACCCATTGCAATGTTGCTTTAATTGAATCTGCATAAGCAAAATCCGCTTTGGCTGAATTTGGTTTTTCGGTATGCGTTGTATAAAACAAACCATTTTTTGCAAACTGCGATGAAACGCGAAGCTTCCGAAACCTGTTGCTAAACCCGGTTCATTAATAAAGTTTGGTCTTTGCTGAGCAATATCTAAATAAACAGTTGCTTTATTATTTTCAATTCGATATAATTTTCCACGCAGATCAACAACAAAAAGCTTTTTTGTATTTGGTTGATAATCCAGTTTTGTAATTCTTGCCAACGGTTTTTTTTCGCTGTCACTTGATGCTGCAATTTGAATAACAGGTTTTATTGAAACAACAAGATCAGAAAGTGGAATTTTTTCAGGAATAGGATCATGTATCGCATTAGTTGTATCATCTTGTAATTTTTGTTCGTTGTGTGTATTTAAAAAAGCGATGATATTATCGATAGTGCTATCATCTAAAGTATTAAACGCCGGCATCGTTGTTTTATACTGATGATATAACTGCTGTGCATGCTTATCATTTGATTGAATAACAGCCTGCGGATTTCTTATGAAACTATAAACCCAATCAGCAGGCTGATTTTTTGTAATGCCTGATAACTGCGGACCAATATCATTTTGACGAAAGTTGTGGCACCCGCTGCAATACGTGTTGAATGCAGTTTCACCTTCAGTAATTTTTATTGGGTCTGATGAAATCGTGTTTCTGTTTTCAGAAGAATTGCATGCAATAAAATGCAGGATAAAAATTACAGCAGTTAAAATAAAGCACAGCTTTTTCATTATAAAGCAATATACACATTGCTTTATTTTTGAACAGCAACATTATGTTTTAAAGTTGATCTTATTTTATCAATACGCTTTTTGAAAATTTCAAGCTCTTTTTGTTGTTGCAGAACAAAACTATTCTTATCAAATTCTCCTAAAACATTATTCATTTCTGTTTCAGAATTGTAAACCATTTTTCTAAAAGGATTGATATAATCTTTTTTTCGCGAATTATTTATTCTTTCAGTAATGGAGGAATTAATTTTAATAGCTGCACTAAACCAATCATCTAATTTTTCTGCATCAATATCTGCCGATTGAATATTTTCTACTTCAAGCAACGAAGCCAATGCGTGTTGCAATTTTTGTGAACTATACTTTTCTCCTTCTGCTTCATAAGCTTTATGCAAAGCATCCCAACTATTTATTTGTTTGTTCTTAATTTTTTCTTTAATTGATTCAACTTCTTTAGCGGGCATTAATTGTCCGCCAATGTTTAACCATTCAGCATCGCGTTTTATATTGTTGAACACATTTATGATTGCATTAATTGTTTTTATATTATTCTGTTCGATACAATCTATCAGATGAGTTAAACCATAATACAAGATCATTTCTTTATATGCTTTATACGACTGATGCGCTTTTCTTATAATTGTTTTTCGTTTTGAATTTTCAAAACCTGTTGCAGTTATTTCAAGTTCGCCAACCAAAGAATCGTTTGACTGTAACAACTCCCTTCCTTTTTTACGCCATTCATCTTCACCAACTTCAAATTCACTATTTTTTTCAAACCATGATTTTCCTGTAAACAATTCAAGCAAGCTTAATGCATCAAACACTTCGTTCACGCTATCCGGCGCTAAATAATCGTATTCAAGCAATTGGTATTTTTCATTTCGGTTGTCGCGGTCTTTATATTTCCATGCATTTCTTGCCAACGCATACATGTTATGCATGAACCAATATGCCGGCATTATTTCAAGCGTATCATTTTTATAATTTAAACTGATCAATGCAAACGGAAAATGAATATCCAACTCAAATAAATAATCCCCTTTTACGATCATTGTAAAACTTGCAAACTTTGAATTGTGTTTCAAGCTCACGCACAAGCCAGGCCAGAACCCACGGCCGGCAACGATTTCACCATCTGCTGCTCTTGAATTATGGTTAGAGCCAATTGTTGCGCCTGCGGGAATGTTGCTTTGCCCCATCACCAAAGCGGCACATAAAAATGAGTTGTTGTGATGTTGTTCATGCGCAGGAAATATCAGTGAGTTCAATACTTCGCAACATGAAATAGTTGCGTTGTTACCGAGATAAGAATTGATCAATCTTGCTCCATATTTTAATTGAGAATGTGAAGCCATTACAAAACGAACTGCTTTCACGCCATAAAAAATTCTGCAGCCTTTGCTGATGATACCATTTACAATTTCACAGCCTTCACCAATTTGTGTTGTTGCTTCTTCTGATGAATGAATGGTAAGATTTTTAAGTTTGTTTGCGCCTTTTATATACGCATCATTTCCAATCCAGCAATCTTTTATAATAGCAACATTTTTGATTACCGTTCTGTCGCCTACCTTTCCATAATATCCACGTTCTTTTTTAAATTCCTGCTCGGTCATTTCTTTAAAACGCTGCAACAATTTTTCGTCATCACGAAACTTGCTCCATAAATATGCATCCCCGGGCAACATGCCTGTAAAAGGAATCACGCTTCGTCCTCCATTTTCATTACATATCTCTAACCATATTCGTATGTTTTCATTTTCTCCGTCTTTTAAAATGCCATTACCAAATTTTGCGTGATCTGTTGTTGCGAGTTCATTGGTATTTGCAACGATCACTTCGTTACCGATAATATAATGCGATAAATAACTTACATTGTCAATAGAAACATTGTCACCAAAATCTGAACTAATAATAATTGAATTATACAAACCAACTGCATACTTCATATCGCTGAACTCAAGAAAATATGGCTCGAGTTTACCGATGCGAACAAGGCCAAAAAATTTGCAGTTCTTAACCAATTCAGGATTGAATGCATCACTTACTAAAATTTTATTCCAGTCATCACTTGTGTTGCGGTTTTTTACCAGCGCTTCAATTTCATAAGCCGTAAGATTTCTGTAATTAATGCCGCTGCGGTTCTGAATATCTCTTAAATAATATTCGTTTTTGCCTTCAGGTAAATAGGGCGGCTTAATAAAATTGTAGCCGAGTTTTTCTATCGGTGTTTTTGTGATCGCATTCTGTGCCATATGCTAACGAAAATACACCATTCATAAAATGTAAAAAGTTAGGCGACGTTAAAAAACTTAATTAAGGCAAAGAAAAATTATACGGATCGAAGATTTTAGAATCGATGTTTACGTTGGCTTTGCAATCGAAATATGCTTCTTTTTGAATTAGTTTTCCATCAATATAAAAATCACAGGCTGTTTCGCTCCATCCATTACCAAATGGTTTATGATCTTTAAAAAAACCTTCTTCTTTTTCACTATGATTATAAGTGATGAATTTTACAACAACTAATTTTTCTTTATCAATCCATAATTGATTAGATTTTTCATTTGCATTATTTGCGCCAATAACATACACATCTTCATCATGAAGTTTTGTTTCATAAAATTTATTCAGATCATATCCTTGCCGCATAAGCATTGCTTTTAC
>JAFBAF010000151.1 GCA_019247895.1 Parafilimonas sp.
CTGCTTTTTATTATTGCCGTTAACAAAAAAATTAAATGTAGTGGTTGAAGAAGCAGCAGCGGGTGATGATTAAACTAATTTTTGATTGTATAATTAAAGCGATGTTATTTACATCGCTTTTTTTAATTTTTATTTTTGACTTTTAATTTGAAATATGCAGGAACCAAATTCATTTAAGCCATTTGTTTCGCCCGAAACACACATGAAAGAATTTACTGTTAAGTCTGTTGTGATGGGTTGCATCATGGGCTGTTTATTTGGTGCAGCAAATGTATATCTCGCATTGAAAGCAGGATTAACTGTAAGCGCATCTATTCCCATTGCTGTAATTGCAATAACAATTGGAAGAAAATTGCTGAAGACGACAATTCTTGAAAATAATATTATTCAAACTGCAGGTTCTGCAAGTGAAAGTATAGCAAGCGGCGTCGCATTTACATTACCTGGATTTTTGTTCTTATCAATGGTGAACGGGCAAAGTGTTGGCGCAAATTTTTTCAATTACGTAACGATTTTAATTCTTGCCATTTTTGGCGGCTTGCTTGGAACATTAATGATGATTCCTTTACGTCGTTCATTAATTGTAAAAGAACATGCAACACTCCCCTATCCCGAAGGTACTGCATGCGCATCTGTTTTAAAAGCGGGTGAAAAGGGCGGTGATATTGCAAAGACTGCATTCATTGGTTTAGGCGTAGCCATGTTGTATGCATTCTTACAAAAAGTATTGCATGTTATTTCAGAAACTCCGCAATACGTTACTAACCTATCCAACAAATATTTCCCTGCAGCAAAGATCAGCGGAGAAATTACGCCTGAATATTTAGGCGTTGGTTATATCATAGGGCCACGCATTGCAGGCACTTTGGTTGCAGGTGGTGTGTTAAGTTGGTTAGTGTTTAATCCATTACTCGCAACATTAATTCATGATCAAACAATTATTGCTTCGCAATTAATAAAGCTTGGCTATTTAAAAGATTTGAATACTGCAGGCGGACCTGGTGGATGGAATCCGACAACACATTTATTCAATGATACCTCTGATGCAATTTACCGCGCTTATGTACGGCAGATTGGTGCTGGGGCAGTTGCTGCAGGCGGTTTTATTACATTAATGAAAACGATTCCAACAATTATTTCATCCTTCAAAGAAAGTATCGGTTCAATAAAAGATCGCAAAGCAGGAACAACACAATTACGAACAGAAAAAGATCTCAGCTTAAAAGTTGTTTTGTTTGGAAGCATTGCATTGATTTTATTAATGGCTTTTATTCCGATGATTCCAGGCAATTCAATTGGAAGCAAATTATTGCTGGGTGTTTTAGTCGTTTTGTTTGGTGCATTTTTCGTAACAGTTTCATCACGCATTGTTGGTATCATTGGTTCAAGCAATAATCCAATCAGCGGAATGACTATTGCAACTGTGATGAGTACGTGTTTGGTTTTTATCGGCATTGGATGGAGCGGTAAAACATACGAACCAATGGTGTTGGTTGTTGGCGGAATGATTTGTATCGCTGCTGCAAATGCAGGCGCAACTTCACAAGATTTAAAAACAGGTTTTTTAGTTGGCGCAACACCAAGCAATCAACAAATTGCTTTGTTTATCGGTGCGATTGTTTCATCGCTCGTTATTGGTTTAACTATAAAAATTCTTGACAAACCAACAGCAGATATGGTTGCACAAGGTTATACGCATGCCATCGGTACAGATAAATTTCCTGGCCCGCAGGCAACATTAATGGCAACATTGATCAAAGGAATTTTATCATTCAATCTCGACTGGCAATTTGTTTTTGTTGGCGTTGCACTCGCAGTTGTAATGGAATTGTGCGGCGTAAATTCTTTAAGCTTTGCTGTTGGTGCTTACCTTCCTTTGAGTACAACTCTTCCTATTTTTTGCGGAGGTGCCATTCGCGGTTTAGTTGACTGGCGCAAAAAACGCAAAGGACAAATTGTTGCAGAAGATGATTTGGGTAAAGGCAATTTATTTGCAACCGGATTAGTTGCCGGCGGTGCATTAGCAGGTGTAATTGTTGCATTATTAATTGCAGGCAGCGAAAATGTTGCTGCAAAAATGGAAACAATAAATCTTGAACCTTCACTTGAAAAAACGTTAGGTATAAGTATGTACGACTTTTTAGGTGTGCTATTTTTTACAGTGATGGGAGTAATGTTATACAGGATGGGAATGAAAAAGCATGAAGAAATAAAGGTTTAAATAAATTCATTTATCAATTCTTCAATATTTTTATCAGCATTAAAAAAGGCCGCTAACTTTTCAATCACATCTTCAACAACAGCATCAGGGCAACTCGCACCACTTGTAATTAAAATACTTAAAGGATTTTTTGAAGGAAGAAAATCATGCGTGAGGTATTCCTGTTTTGTTCTCCAGTTGCAATGTAAAATTTCCGTTGGTGATATGATTTTTTCAGCGCTGTCAATAAAATAAGTTGGCAATTTTTCTTCACACAATTCAACTAAGTGTGAAGTATTACTGCTATTGTAACCGCCAATCACAATGGCAAGATCAGCACCGGTATTTAATAAGGCAGTTACTGCGGTTTGGTTATCATTTGTTGCATAACAAAGTGTATCTCTTGTATCAGCAAAACGTTCTTCAATATTTTCATCAGATAAATGATATTTTTGTTTTGCAACCTGCTTTAAATATTCTGAAATGGCCTGCGTGTCAGTTGCCAGTTGTGTTGTTTGATTCACTACACCAAAACGTTGCAGGTCTTTTGTTATATCAAAACCATTTGAATACCGTCCCGCAAATTCTTTATAAAATTCCTCAGCAGGTTTTTCACCAGTTATATATTTTGACAATTCAATCGTTTCATGCATATCATTCACCACAACTGTTGGTGTTTGCGATGACGCATGAGAAAATGTTGCTCTTGTTTCTTCATGTTTTGGTTTACCATGTATTACAATGCTGTAACCTTTCTCCGCAATTTGCGCACTGCGGTTCCAAACCTTTTCTACAAACGGACAAGTGGTATTATATTTTTCTGTTTGAATTCCTTTACTATGTAAAATCTTTTCGATTTCAATTGTAGTTCCAAAAGCCGGTATCAATACAACATCATTTTCACTCAAATCATCAAATGATATTAGTTGCTTGCCTTGCGTATCCTGTAAAAATTCAATTCCTTTTTCTTTAAGATCAGTATTAACCTGGGGGTTATGAATCATTTCACTTAATAAAAAGATTCTTTTACCAGGATTTTCATTAACAGTTCTGAAAGCTATTTCAATTGCATTTTCAACGCCATAGCAAAACCCAAAATGTCTTGCGAGAAAAATTTTCAAGGCACCAAAATCAAGTAAGGTTGGAGAGAAATCTTTTTTTAATTTGTCTTCACGTTTTCTTTTATTCTTTATCGCACTGATAAGTTCACTTCTGTAAATATTTGGAACTGCAAACTGCTTCATAAACGCCGCAAATTTAATGAACTTATTACTGCTGTAAAATCAATTAACTCATTCTTTAACCGCAGACTGTTTAAGAACTATAAAAGCAATTAAATCATCCGGAGCAATGCCTGCTCTTTCACACGCATCATTAATATCTTCTCTTGAAACATTTGCCGCAAAAGATTTTTCTTTTAACCGCTTCTTCACTCCTTTCACATCCATTCCTTCATAACCATTTGGCCGCATTAAAGAATAAGCATGGATCAAGCCACTTAATTCATCAAACGCGTACAGCATTTTATCCATTTTTGTTTGCGGAATTACACCAAAATGCAAATGGCCATGACTTGCAATGGCATGTATAATTTCCGGGTCAATATGTCGCTTTTCCAACTCTTCAACAATTTTTTTACAATGCATTTCCGGCCATTGATCCCAATCTGCATCATGTAATAGACCTGCAAGTTCCCACCGCCATGCGTCTGCATCGTTTAAATTTTCTTTTTCTTTTGCCCACGCATGCATCAATGCCGCAACCTGTTTCATATGTAATTGCAACCGGGGATTCTTCACCCAACCTGTAAATAAATTTCCTGCGTCTTCTTTCGACAAAACATTTCCTTTATCAGCTTCGTTTCCAAAAACATCCCGGCCTAATTTTAAAGACATAGATTAATTTTTTGCAAACTTAATTACTTATGCTTGTCGGGTTTATCTAAACTAAAAGTTGTGGGCTTATCAATATCAGCTTTTGTTGATAAAGCATAAATATTAAATGGCTTTGCTGTTTGTGTTTGTTTGAATTTTACAATTACAAAAGAATAATCTCCATTCAGGTTTTGATAAACCTTAAGTGGCGAATGATAATAGAATGTATCAATACCAGGATCAAAATCTATTGAGCCATTTGTATTTAAACCCCATGTTATTTCATCATTTTTATTTATGTATAAATCCATTTTATAAACTCCGCGGTTGAAAAAACTGTCTATTGGTGCAAAATTGTAAGCATATAGATAATTTCCCAATGAATCATATTTGGCGAGATAAGCATTATTACCGCTGTGCATTGTTGTTTGAGAAATCAAATATGCAGAGTCGGGGCCGGCATCAAAATCAACTTTACCATTGAATTCTCCGGCTATATATATGTTATTTGCATTATCAAGCGCCAGCGATTCTAATGTAAGTTGCTGTGATTGATTTGATGCATAAAGTGTTTTTATAAAAAGCGGAATTCCTGTTGAACTATATTTTATAAAATATAAACTGCCGTTATTTGCGGTAATTGCAGAATCAAATCTTGAATCAAGCTTAATACTTCCGCCTAAATACCCTTCACAAATAATATTATCGCTTTTATCGGTTTTTAAAAGGAATGATTGTGATGATGACGATGAATTTAAGCACGCACCATTTGATTCAAATAAAAAATCTCCGTTAGCGTTATAAGCAGCTATAAAATGCGCAAAGCTGGGACCTGAATTAGCATAATAAGTATTTGGGCCGGGATCAAAATCAACCTGTGAACCTCTGATTGCGCCGCAAAGAACTATATTTCCTTCATTGTTAACA
>JAFBAF010000158.1 GCA_019247895.1 Parafilimonas sp.
TTGTTTCCCGGCACATTGCAATGGCAGGCAATTAATAAAGGAACATCTATTCAGGGGTTCACTAAAAATTTAAGTATGAACTATATCGCCTCACTTGTAAATACTTTCACTGCAAAAAACTTTTCACTAACTACGTCGGCAGGTGTAACACAGGAAAGCGGCGATTACAATAACCTGTTAAATGTTGCCACACAAATAATCGCCGGGCAAAGCAACGTAAACCAGGCAGGTGCTTTAAACGCTACGCAGTTCCGTAATAAATATTTGAACAGTGGTGTTTTTATACAGGAAGAAGCGGGAATAGTTGATGCGGTTACATTAACTGCGGGTATACGTTTCGACAGGAGCAGTAATAATGGTGATGCATCGAAATTTTATGCATATCCAAAGGCAGGCGTGTCGTGGAATCTTACCAGGTCCGGCATTGTGCAGGAAGGCTTTTTTAATAATGTAAAACTGCGTGCAGCGTACGGCGAGGCCAACAATATACCTGTATATGGAAGTAAGTTTACAGGCATGGTAATTTCAAATATTAACGGTAATCCCGGTGTAATTGTTAGTACGCAGGAAGGCGATCCGAATATTAAGCCCGAACGCCAGAAAGAATTAGAAACAGGAATTGATTTTAGTGTATTGAAAAACCGGCTCAGTTTTGAATTTACTTACTATAGTAAAAAGATAGACGATTTTCTTATGCTGCAAAGCCTGCAGGCTTCATCAGGCTTTACCAGCAAATGGGTAAATGCAGGTGATCTGCGTAATCATGGTGTGGAGTTAGGCATAAATGCTGAACCGGTTCAAAGCAAAAATGTAGTATGGAATACTTCGGTTAATTTTTGGTTGAACAGATCAAAAGTTACCCGGTTAACAATACCGCCGATTCCGCAAGGTTCATTTGGCTATGTATTAGGTTCATTTCAAATTGAACAGGGAAAATCAGCAACACAAATTGTTGGTTTGAATGGGCAGGGTGTTGGTGTGTTGGGCGATGCAGAACCTAAGTTCCAGATGAGCACTTATAATGAAATTACATTTTATGGAAAATTAACTTTGCGTTTCCTGATACATTGGAAACAAGGCGGAGATAATATTAACCTTACTTCACTGGAAAATGATTTTGGCGGAACAAGCCCCGACTATGATAATGTAACAAACAAGCTTGGTGTGCCCGATGCTGTATACCGCATCATGCAAATTGGTACGGATGCGCACATATTTGTGCAGGATGCAAGCTACCTGCGTTTGCGTGAAGCAGGATTATACTACACGTTTAGCAAAATACCAGGTAATGTGGTTAAGAATGTGCAGGTGGGCGTTTCATTCAACAATTATATCACTATTACGCATTATAAATCATATGATCCGGAAGTATCCAACTTCGGCTTTGGCTCTACGCAGCAGGGATTAAGCACAGGTTTTTCAACCGGTGTAGACGTTGATCCTTATCCTGCAAGCAAACGTGCAACGTTTCATATTTCATTAAGCTTTTAAACGACACAATTATTTATTATGAAGAAGATATTCAATATACAAATACTTGCCTTTCTAATTTGCGCATCGCTGTTTACAGCATGTAAAAAAGATTACGGCAATTTAAACGGTCCAACCGTTGAAGCATATCAAAGCAATGCAACCGCCGCCGAATTAAATAACCTGGTAAGCGGCACAGAATCGGGTATGCGGAACTCGATTGCTTTTTATTTAGATGACATTGGAACGATAGGAAGAGAACTCTATCATTTTTCTAATTCGGAGCCGCGTTATGTTACCGATTTATTAGGCGCAAGCAGCGCCACACTTAGCGGAAGTAATTTTTACATCACAACACCATGGGCATCACGCTACCGCGTAATTAAAAACTGCAACGTACTTATTGATGCCGCTAATAATACAACATTGGTGACTGACGCGCAGAAAAAAGGATATACAGGTTTTGCCAAAACGATTGAAGCTTACCAGCTTTTAATGAATCTGAATCTTACAGACTCCAATGGCATTCGTGTAGATGTTTCTAACCCGGATAACCTTGGGCCGATTGTGGATTATAATGCAGGCCTTATTGCTATTGCATCATTGCTCGATGAAGGAGAATCTGATTTAAACGGCGCTGATGTTATATTCCCTTTAGCAGGATTTGCACAGTTCAGCGATGCTGCCGGTTTAATAAAATTCAACCGTGCACTTGCCGCACGTGTTGATGTGTACGAACAAAAATGGAGCGATGCTTTAACCGCGTTAAACGAATCATTTTTTGATTTGAATGGAGATTTCACAACAGGCGTTTATCATGTTTTCGGAACAGGCTCTGGCGACCAGTTAAATCCTGCCTTCATACCCCAAAATCAAAATGGTGAAGTAAGGGTTGCACATCCATCGTACGCAGAAGATATAAAAAATGGTGATGATAGAATTAATAAAGCAACGCTGCGTAATTCAACCGCATCAATACCTGCAGGTTTAAGCAGCAACCGCGACGTGTGGGTGTATACTTCAAGCACAGCGCCAATTCCAATCATAAGAAATGAGGAATTGATTTTGATTTATGCGGAGGCAAATATTCAATTAAACAATTTCGATGATGCAATAACTGCATTAAATGTTATTCGTAATAAGCATGGACTTGGTGATTATAGTGGCGCCCAAACGCAATCTGCATTAATCGATGAAATGTTGTATGAGCGCAGGTATTCTTTATATTTTGAAGGCCATCGCTGGATTGATATGCGGCGTTATAATCGTCTTGACCAATTACCATTAGACAGACCCGACGATAATGTGTGGAGTGAATTTCCATTGCCGGTAACAGAACAATAACTTTAAAGACAATGAGCTGCGATTATTAAAATCGCAGCTCATTTTAATTGTAAGATTGAACGCATCTGCGGTCTCGTCAGGAATCGAACCTGAATCAAAGGCTTCGGAGACCCTTATACTATCCATTGTACTACGAGACCTGAAATTTTGCTGAGCGAAAATAGTTAACTAACAGATGCCATAAAAATGCCGCAGCTTAATAAAAAATATTTGCGGCATTCATTGAGCCTTCTAAAAGTAATTATTGCCGAATAAATATACAGTACGATGAGCAATCTTTTCGTGACGATAGCAGGAAGATTGGAAACAACCACAATACCATGAAATTGCAATTGCGCGTTATATAAAATATTTTACAACTGCACATTCACTTCATTATCCCAGTTTGGTTTAATGGT
>JAFBAF010000348.1 GCA_019247895.1 Parafilimonas sp.
TTCATAATCCATATATATTTACACCCAAATTTAAAAATTGTCTAAAATGAGAAAAATTGTAAGTATTCTTACTTTGGTACTATTTACGAGCGTTGCCGCTTGGGCGCAAGGCAAAATAAGTGGTACTGTAAGGGATCAGAATGGCGATCCTGTTCCATTTGCTACAGTTAACGTAAAAGGCACAAAAGTTAGCGTAGCGGCAGATGCCAATGCAAATTTCACAATCGTTGCAAAATCAGGTGATGTATTGTCAGTTTCGGCAGTTGGCTTGGAAACAGCCCAAATAACTGTTGGAAATACGTCTGTTATAAACGTAGTGATGAACCGCACCTCAAATGTTGTAAGCGATGTGGTTGTAACCACTGCGTTAGGTGTGCAAAGACAGGCAAAATCCTTAGGGTATTCCACTACTAAAATTGGTAATACACAATTAAATGAGGCCAAAGTAACAAATGTTGCTTCAGGGCTTTCAGGAAAGGTTTCCGGCTTAACGGTGAACCTTGTAAATAATGGTGTAAAACCAGATGTGAGAATCACGCTGAGAGGTATTCGTTCCTTTTTAGGTAATAACCAGGCGCTTTTGGTAGTTGATGGTAATATTCTTAATATTCGTTACCTTCCTTCAATTAATCCGAATGATATTCAGGATGTTACAATATTGAAAGGATCTTCAGCTTCCGCACTATATGGCTCTGACGGATACAATGGTGTGATCATAGTTACAACAAAAAAAGGAAAAGGTGCTCCTAAAATTACAGTTAGCAGCACTGTTACACAGGAAGCAATCGCTTATACTGCAAAATTTCAAAATCGTTTTGGAACTAATGGTGGTGAGTTAGACCCTGCCCAATACCCGGGCGTATTTTATTTTCCTAATGATCCTTTTAAACCTTATGTTCCTTACGAAAATCAAAATTATGGAGCTGAATTTAATGGAGCAAAGGTGCCTTTGGGCGGACCGGTTTTAGTTTTCAATGCTGATGGCACGACAGACACTTTACAGAAATATGAAACTTACAGCGCAAAACCTGATGCAAAAAAGAACTTTTTTGACAAAGGTCTTACATGGCAAAATGACGTTACTTATTCAGTAGGTGATGAACATAGCGCTTTCTTGATGTCATTCCAGGATTTAAGCGCAAAAGGCACCATTCCAGGTGATAAAAATCATAGAAACACTTTCAGAATAGATGGTTTTAAAGAAACAGGCAAGTTTAGAGCTGATTACAATATTTCTTATGCAATCACTCATACCAATACAACACCTGCCAGTTACGTACCATTTAGATGGGGAAGTTCAACTTATGGTGGTAATTACGTAATTAATAATGGCCAGCCAAGTGCTTCCGGCGGCTCATATTTTCAAGGCCGTCCTGTTTATTGGACTGTAATCAATTCCCCTGCATTTATTGACCTGCAAGATTTCAGAGATTGGCGGAACGATCCATTTGCAAATCCGAATGGATATTTTAATGCTTATTATGGAAATCCATGGTGGCAGATTGATCAAACAAGACTGGATGAAAAAAATAATGATTTGATAGGTAGTGCATCGCTGACTTACAGACCTGTAAGTTGGGCATCTATTACTTACAGATTTGGAATGGCAAGAAATGATTATAGTAATAATTACACTAAAGCGGGATTTGACTTCGCTCCCTGGGCAGAAGCCGATCCGTTAGGTGCAGGTAATATACCTTCCAGTGTAAAAAAGCTTGATCCAAATTCAGGAACAGGCTCTAGCACTAACACAGAAATTACAAGTGATTTATTGGCAAATTTTCATAAAACATTTGGAAATATAGATGCCACTTTGTTATTGGGTAACCAGGTACAGGATAAAAATTTCCAGGAAGTAAGTCTTTCAGCAAATGCGCTGGTAATTCCTGATTTCTACAATATTGCGAATAACAGAACTGGTGAGCCGAACGTTACACAATTTATGTCAAGATATAGAAAATACAGTGTTTTCGGTGATTTGACTTTAGGTTATAAACAATTTGTTTATCTGCACATGACAGGTAGAAACGACTGGGATAGCCGCTTATCCCCTGAAAACAGGAGCTATTTTTATCCGGAAGCAGATGCTTCTTTTGTATTCTCTGAATTGTTGAAAAACAGCGGCCCTTCATGGTTAAGTTATGGTAAAGTACACATTGCGGTAAGCCAGGTTGGCCAGGTAAATATTAATCCTTATAGTTTGGTTACGGCTTACGATCCGGGCGGTGGATTTCCTTACGGTTCAACTGCTGGTTATACCATTCAAAACACTTTTGCAAACCCTGATTTAAAACCAGAAAAAAATCTTGAAAGAGAAGTTGGTTTAGAGCTCGGCTTTTTGAAAGACAGGATCACTTTTTCGGCAGCAGCATACCAGTCTAATGCGAAAGATCAAACCATTCCTATTACTATTTCATGGACAACAGGTTTTAACCAGGCAAATGTTAACTCTGGTGAGATGCAAAACAAGGGAATTGAATTGGATTTGAAAGTAACACCTGTATTAACAAAAGATATCCGTTGGGATATTAGTGGTAATTTCTCATATAATGAGAACAAGGTTTTAAATATTGGGTACGGACTGAATGAAATTCAAATTCCAGGAGGTACTGCCAGCTATGTTGAAGTGGGCCAGCCTTATGGTATAATTAAAGGTAGTGATTGGCAAAGAGATCCTCAAGGGAGAATAATTGTTGATCCGAAAACTGGTTTTCCATCTTTAGATGCAACACCTCATTTTTTTGGAACAGCTTACGCGCCTCGTTCTGCAGGTATTAACACCTATTTCTCTTATAAGGGCATAACAGTTGGTATAGTAGCTGAAGGCCGGTTTGGAGCTGTTATTAATAATGACTTAGGGCAAGACCTTGATTTTACAGGTGTTTCATGGTATTCTGCACAGGCAGGAAGACAAGTATTTGTAATTCCTAATTCTTCTTACCTCGTAGGAGATAAATACGTTGCCAATACAAATATTACTGTTGATGATGGTAATAATGGTTTCTGGGCAAGTTTATGGAACCAGGCTGTTAGCCCATATGTTAATAGTGCTGATTTTTGGAAGATCAGGGAAGTATCTATTAATTATGCGTTACCAACCAATGTTGTTGCAAAAACAAGATTTATTAAGGAAGCATCTATTGGCTTAGTTGGTCGCAATTTAGGGGCATGGCGTGCAAAACAAAATGTTTGGTCAGATCCGGAATATAGTAATACAAGTGGAAATGGCTTAGGTACAACCGATATTAACCAAACACCTCCGAGCCGTTTTTATGGTGCTACAGTTACACTAACTTTTTAACAATTTTAGTAAAAGGAAAATACAATGAAAAAACAAACAATAATAGTAATAAGCCTGATATACCTTTTAGCGGGTGCAAGTTGCAAAAAAGGGTATCTGGATATAAATTCAAATCCCAACAATTCGACTGATGTGGGTCCGGAACTAATATTACCGGCTGCGCTCAATTCAACCGCAGGACGGTTAATTACTGATAGAGGTGCTAATGGGTATCCGGCTATAAGTGGCTGGATGGGACAATGGGCGGTTAGTGGTAGCTATGCAGTAAGTAATGCGGTGTCCTTTTATAATTATAATCAAACTACTGATTGGGGTGAAGGTTTATGGGATGATATTTATAACAATCTGGAAGATTATTACCAGGTAGAAACACAGGCGGCAGCTCAAAACAAGCCATTTTATGTAGGAGTGGCCAAAATTATGATGTCGCATGAGTTTCAGCAGCTGGTTGATATGTTTGGAAGTGTACCTTATTTAGATGCATTGAAAGGAACAAATGTAATTCAGCCAACATATACTGATGCACAGGCAATTTATGAGGATTTGATAAATCAAATTGATTCCGGTATTAATGATATTAAAGTTTCCCAGGGTGCAGGTGTGCCCACTGGTAAAACCAGTGATATTATGTTTGATGGTGACGTAACATCATGGGTACAATTTGCAAATACTCTTAAGTTGAGAATTTTGCTCAGGCAAACACAAATGTCAGGCCGGGACGGTTATATCCAAAGCCACATTAATGACATTAAAAATGAAGGTTCTGGTTTTTTGACAACTGATGCAGGTGCAAGCCCTGGAACTGGTTATATAAATTCTGCAGGTAAGCAAAATCCATTCTGGGGATTTAATTACAATACTAGTGGAACATACATTAATGATTTTTGGAGGGCAAATCAGTTTGCATTAGATTTTTATCAGGAAAAAAATGATCCTCGCAGAGAAAGGGTTTATGGACCAACACCTTCAGATCCTAATGCTTATGCTGGCAACTTCCTCGGCCAATCTACAGGTGCTTTAGTGGGTTCTGCAACTTCAATTTTTGGACCGGGTGTGTTAAAATCTGTTAGTCAACCATCTATCGTAATTTCTGCGGCAGAAAGTTATTTTTTACAATCAGAAGCAGTATTAAGAGGATATTTAGGCGGAGATGCAGAAGATCTTTATCATCAAGGTATAACTGCCTCATTTGAATTTTATGGAGTAGCTGACGCCGATGCTGCAGCTCAGACATATTATAGCCAGGTAGGTAAATCCGATGTGTATTGGGATAACAGCCGGCCATTTGATTATAAATTAAACCTGATCATAGCTCAAAAATGGTGTGCTGAAAATACGGTGACGCCTTTTGAAGAATGGTGTGATTACCGTCGGCTGCCAAACTTAACATTTAATCAGGAAATCCCTTTAACGCAATCAATTTATGCAGAAGATCCTAAAATAGTGCCATATAGAATCTTATATCCAACAAGTGAATATGGAACTAATGGCGATAATCTTCCTGATCAGGCAGACAATGCTTATCGTACCGATAAAATTTTCTGGATGCCTTAATTAACAGAATTTAATACAAACTAATTATGAAAAAAATAGCAATTCATTTTTCTTCTATAATACTCTTAGGTTCATTATTTACTTCCTGTGTAAAAGACAGGAATGTAGGACCTGACTTTTCTTCCACGCAACCGGTGCTGGAGTTGCGTACGCCCATAAGTAATAAAGCAGGCCTGGCTAATTTTAGCAAAGCAGTTATAGGAAATTTACCTGACACGGTCCAGTTTTACGTAAACCTTGCATCGAATAACACGTTAGACCATGATTTAAATATAACGATTGGCGTAGACCAGGATAGGTTAAACACGTACAATGCTGATGCTGCTAATGCAGTAAAGTATGAATTATTGCCTGATTCAGATTATACAATATTGAAAACTTCCGGTACAATTGTAAAGGGCCAGCGGATAGATTCGTTCCAGGTAGTTTTCTATAAAGATAAGATTGATATTACGTCAAATTATATGTTGCCGGTGGCCATAACCGATGGCGATGGTGTGTTGATCAGCGAAAACCAGGGAGTTATTTGGTTTCATGCCATAGGTAACCCAATTGCAGGTCTTTATGAAGAAGAATGGATAAGATGGAATCAAACCGATACTACCTTAGCTCCTGATTACGACCTTGATTTAGGCGCAGTTGGTTTTGCACCGGATAATCCAACGCAAATTAGTGTACAAAGTTTAGGTACCGGTGAAGTTGATATTATATCATTCACTAATAATGCCGGAGTTTTAAGCAATTTCCAGGTAAGTTTTGATGAAAATCAGTTTGCGACCTTAGGAATTACGCTTACAGGCGGCCCATATTTGCTAACAGCAGATCCTGTAAACGGAGTGTACGTTGTGTACTTTACTTATAATAATTCAACAGGTTCGCCGCGTTGTATAAAAAACATATATAGAAAACTTTAAAAATTGCCCGTACAATTTAGCAAACGGTCACACTCTGCGTGTGACCGTTTGTATTTTACTTCATCGCATAATAAAGAATACATTTGTAATGAGAGAAATTCAAATATTTTAACTTAAAGCATTGGGTGAAGGTTAATAAGATATTATAGATTTGCCCAAAAGTTTTCAATGCGTTTCTCCGCTTTTTTATTTGTAAGTGTTTTAATTGTATTTTGTTCCTGTAAAAAAAATTCTGATTCTGTTACTTTAACACCTAATTTTTATATAATCAATGGTGGGGCTGCAGATACAGACAAAGCTTTACTTCTTTTCTCTTCATCTGATACACTTGTTTATAATGTAGTTATTTCGTCTACCTATTTTTTACCGTCCAGCGCGTTAATATCAATTGGCGTATCAGATGAATTAAGGGCATCTTATAATTCAACATATAATACAAGTTACGAAGCTATGCCGGCAAATGCTTATAGCTTTAAGGATACTATTACTGCCGGTGTTTCTTCTCTTTATGATACTATACCTGTATATATATATAAACATGCTCTTACGGATGGTAAGCCGTATATGTTACCAATACAATTTGTTAGTACCGGCGGGTATACTGCTGATGCTACTGCTTCAGTAATTTATTTGCATACCAGTAATAATATTTTATCCGGCATCTATAATGCTACAGGTACAAAAGTGTTATATAATGGTGATGCTGCTGACAGTAATATAAATACAAAATCTCCATTTACTTTAAACAAAAGCCTCACCCCTTCACTTAACAATACTTCACTGCTGGATTATGCTGATTTGGGCCCAAACGGATGGCAATACATTATTGGGTTTTCAAAAGAGGATAGCTCTTTTTTTGCCCTCCCCAATACCGTTATACAAAACTCCATACAAGCTGGTTCATTTAAGGTGATATCAGCTATGTTTGATTCTACAAGCAAGAACATCTATATTAAAACAAGCTATAAAAATTTGAGCGGTGATGAGCGGATTGTTGAAGAATCGCTAACATTGCAGTGATTAAATTTATTCTATGCCAGATCAGCCACAACAGCAACAACCGAATCAGTTAAATATAGAAATTAGTGAAGAAGTATCTGAAGGCACGTATGCTAATCTTGCCATTATTACGCACAGCCATGCAGAATTTGTTATAGACTTTGTGAATGTTATGCCGGGCACACCAAAAAGCAAAGTAAAATCAAGAATAATTTTTACGCCCATGCATGCAAAACGTTTTATGCGTGCCATGCAGGAGAATATTGAACGCTATGAAGCTGTTCATGGAAAAATTCAAGACCTTGAGCAAGTAGAAATTCCTTTAAATTTTGGTGGTCCAACCGCACAAGCCTGACAATTTAATCATTTCTTTTTTCAGGATTACTTTTTGCTGTGATGATGTGAACTTTGCATCATCACAATTTGTTATCATTTTATTATATTGATTATTTAGTAGCTTACATTTTATGATTGGAAATCGTTTTGTAAAATTTGATCCTGCAGCAAATGGAAAAAGTAAGTTCGAACAAATGCTTGATCTATTCATGCAACTGCTTACATACACAAGCGGCGATGTAAACGAAGCATTGCAATGGATGAATGAGCTTGATAAAAAATACCAACTCACAGATGATGAATATGGAATGGGAGATTTTATTGAAGACCTAAAACGCAACGGTTATTTAAAAGATAATAATGAAACCGGTGCAATTGAAATAACAGCAAAGAGTGAACAAACAATTCGCAAAAG
>JAFBAF010000105.1 GCA_019247895.1 Parafilimonas sp.
GCTATGAAAAATTCTTCGAGTATTGCAAAGAATTTGATCTGGAACTAATTCCTTATCCCAATGCGGAAGGGTCTGAAGCTGCAACAAATGGCAATAAATTAAAACAAATCAACGGTAAATTTTATACTTCAGAAATGCTGAGCGATACAACAACGCTGAAACATTTTGGTTTTAATGAAAAAGAAATTGCATTCTTAACAAAAAATCCATGGTATGCATTAAGTGCTTTTTATTTGGATAAATACACAACAAACTTTAAAGATGCAGATCAGCCGTTTGGGGTTGGTTATGATGAGTTAGATAAAATTTCTGAAAATGATTTGTATAAAAAAGAAGGCGCATCCGAAGCAGCACTTAAATATTTAGGCGGAGAAGATGTTTCTGCATTGTACGCAGTATGGCGTTTAGCAATTATGAAAATGCGTGGTATTCCTTTATCTGAAGGTGACACTTATCATTTAAAAAATGGCAACGAACAACTACCAATTGCATTTGCAAAAAGATTAGGCGAGAGACTAAAATTAAATCATGCTGTTACCGCAATTAAACATGATGCAAATAGCGTAACTATAACGTATAAGCCTTTTGGTTTGGATGAAGAAAAAGAAATGGCTGCTGATTATTTGGCGAATTGCATTACGCTTCCTGTATTTAAAAATATTGAAATTACACCTGCTTTATCTGCAGCAAAACAATATGTAGTAGATAATCTTGCATATTCATCACATCCTTTTTTTGTGTTTGAATGCAGCACAAAGTTCTGGGAAGACGACGGCTTTAAAAGTATCAATATGGAATTTGATCATCCTGATATTTCTTCTGTCTGGATGGAAACAAATGCCGTTGATACAACAAGAATAATTTTGAAAGCTTATGGCCCAAGCGGTGTTTCACCTCAGCGCGTGCTGGCTGCTTTCAGAGAAGTTTATCCCGGTAAACATGATACAATTGAACAGGCATTAACGCACGATTGGAGTAAAGATAAATTTGCGCCGGTGTGTGAAATGGAACCTTTCCCTGTAGGTGAAATGCATAAGTTTTGGCCGCAAATAATCTTACCTGAAGGAAGAATTTATTTTGCCGGAACATATGCCGATAATTTAAGTCGTGGCATGGAAAGTTGCATTCGTTCTGCGCAGCGTGTAGCAAATCAAATTGATAAAGCTTAGATTAAAATATGTTTAATACAAAACCAGTTATTACTTCAGTTATAATAATTGCTCTTCTCGTTTGTGTGATAAAAAATTTTGCAGCAAGAAATAATTTTGTGCAGCAACAAAATCATGTACCTGTTGTAAAAATAATCTCGCCAGCAAATAATAATACCGTAAAAGCCGGTTCACAAATTCATTATGAAGTAAGTGTTTCAGATAAAGAAGACGGCGAATCAAAATATGATGAAATAGATACAAAGCAAGTTTTACTGGAAGTGAAATATGTAAGTGACGCATCAAAGCTTGCATCAAACATAGCGAAAGAACAAGATGCGCCCGGGCTTGCTGCCATCAAAACATCTAATTGTTTTAATTGCCATGGGTTTAATACAAAAGTAATTGGCCCATCATTTAACGACATTAATAAAAAATATAAACCAACTGCAGCAAACATGGCCTTGTTACAGAAAAGAATAAAAGAAGGTTCTGTGAATGTTTGGGGAAAAACCGCAATGCCAACACATCCTGAATTATCTGATGCGCAAATAAAGAACATGGTGCAATGGATTATGCAAAATGCATCGGCAGCAGGTGTGCAATATTCTATTGGTTTGGAAGGGAATTTTATATTGCCTTCAACAAATACAACAGGTGGCTATGTTATCACCGCAAGTTATACTGATCACGGAGTTAATAATGCAGGCCAGCGCTTGCAGGGAAAAGATGCAATCACAGTTAAACTAAATTAGTGCGCTTTAGGTAAAAAGATCTATACCTGCGGATAAACAATATTAACTTTGCTGCCTGTATTTGCAGCGTTATAAATTGCTTCCATCACGCACAGATCAACCAAGCCTTCTTTACCAGAAATATGATCCGGCAACTGTTTATTTTCAATCAGCAATTTTCCAATTCCGTCTAATTGTGCCGCTTGCTGGTTAATATCAGCAAAATGCATCTCTCCATTTGCTGATGCGCCTTTAAACGGGCCGTAACTAATTGCGGGCGATAATTCAAAAAATCCATTTTCGGCAGATGCGTAAAGCCGGTCAATATTATATCCATAAGAAGTATTGCAATTGGCACTAGCACCGCCCGGAAATTGCGATTGCCATAAAATGGTTTCTTCAACTTGCGCAAAACGTTTCTCATCATGTACTGCGCCATATTGTGCTGTAACTGAAATTGGATTTTCACCTAAAATATAACGGCTCGCCTGCACGCAGTACACACCTAAATTCATTAATGCGCCGCCGCCAGACCATCTTTTATTCAATCTCCATTCGTTCGGATCATTTATATCAAATGGCTTGCTGTTAGCGCCTTCGAAGTTGATCGTCTGGTAACCCAATCCTGCTTCAACATATCGTACCGGCCCAAAAACTTTTTCCTGCCCCAATCTTTTCATTTCAAGATTATATGGTTCATAATGCAAACGATAACCAATTGCGAGTTGAACGTTTGCTTGCTTGCATGCATCAATCATTTCCAAACATTCCTGTGATGAAATAGCCATGGGCTTTTCGCAGATTACATGTTTGCCTGCTTTTGCTGCACGAATAGTATACTCCTTATGCATTGCATTTGGCAACACAACATATATAACATCAATGTCAGCATTATTTGCGATGGCATCGAAATTTTCGTAGTTGTAAATATTTTTATCAGCAAGATTATATTTCGCTTTCCACACTTTTGCTTTTTCCGGATGACCGGTTACTATTCCGTTTAGCTGACAGTATTGCGTTTCCTGCAAACCATCTGCAAGAATCGATGCATATCTTCCTAAGCCAACTAATGCAACGTTTAATTTTTTACCTGCATATTTTTTATTGGAATTATGTTGAGATAAAAGCGAAGGAATTATTACAATGCCTGCGGTTGTAACACCTGTTTGTTTAATAAATGAGCGACGGGAGAGTTGCATCATAACATAAATAATAAAGCATAAATTTAATAATGCAGATTATAAGATATATAAAATGATGAGGAGTGGTAATTGAAATAAAGTTTATTCACCGGCGATGATTTATGCTAAACCAATCTTCGCGGGTTTTTCATAACAAAATCTTCCCAGCCTTTAAATCCTTTTTTATCAATAATAATTCCTGAAGAAGTTGCATAATGGTGGCAAAGTGCAACAGCCAACGCATCAGTCGCATCTAAAAAATGTGGTGCTTCTTCTATTTGCATTAATTGCTGCAACATTTTGAAAACCTGCTCTTTTGTTGCGTTTCCATTACCCGTAATAGATTGTTTTATTTTTTTAGGAGAATATTCTGTTACCGGTAAACATGCCTGTATAGCGGCGGCAATTGCAACACCTTGTGCTCTGCCAAGTTTAAGCATACTTTGTACATTCTTCCCAAAAAAAGGTGCTTCAATAGCAAACATATTGGGCTGGTGCATTTTTATAAGTTCACTTACTTTTGAAAAAATTATTTCAAGCTTTTGATATGAATCTTTTTGCGAAAACAGTTTTAAAACGTCCATGTGCACCAACTTTACTTCATTCGAATTCGTAGCTATAACGGCATATCCCATAACAACTGTGCCCGGGTCAATCCCCAATATTATTTTTGAAGACTTGTTCATTGTAATGTGAAAATACTATTTTGCTTTGTTGAATCTTATTAAAAATTGATGCAAAAACAAGTTATTAACAGCAGGCTGAAAATACTTTTGAACTATGTATTAGGGCCGTTACTGTTTATAGTGCTTATTTACATCATTTACCTTAAAGTAAAAGCACAACCTGATCTGCCGCAGGAAATAACATTATTAAAAAGTGCTTTCTCACAACAACACATTTGGCAGTTTGCCTTACTGTTTTTATTACTTTTTTTAAACTGGGGTATAGAAGCGCGTAAGTGGCAAATACTAATGAAGCCCATACAAAAAGTAAGTTTTTTAACATCTGTAAAAGCAATACTATCAGGTCTTGCATTGTCTTTATTTTTACCAAACGGGTTTGGAGAATATCCAGCCCGTGCTTTGTATATGAACGAAGGCAATCGCCTTCGTTCCGTTGCTTTAAATGTTGCCGGAAGCATGGCGCAGTTAATTGTAACATTAGTGGCAGGAATAATTTCATTGATATATTTAAAGCATTACAGTTGGAAAGGACAGGAAAATATCCAGGGATTACCAATATTGTGGCTGAATGGAATTATTTCTATGATAATAATGGGAACAATGTTGCTTGTTGTAATTTATTTCCGGTTATCATGGCTGACTAAATTGTTTGAAAAAATACCTTTTGTACATAAGTATAAATATTTTATTGAAAGCGTTGAAACGTTTCACTGGAAAGAGTTAACAAGAATTTTATATCTCTCATGTATTCGTTTCATTGTTTTTGTAGTTCAATATATATTAGTATTGCACTTGCTTGAAGTAAAGATTGATGTAATTGATGCCATTTGCACTACCTGTGTGTTGTTTTTGTTCCTGGCCATTTTACCGACAATTCCTTTTGCAGATGTAGGTGTAAGAGGTATAGCTGGCCGCCAGTTATTTGGTTTATTAACTGAGAATGATTTTGGGATTGTTGCTACAATTGCACTGGTGTGGTTTGTAAACCTGATAATACCATCTGCCGCAGGAAGTTTATTTTTGCTTGGCATAAAACTTTTTAAAAAAGCAGATAAAACAAATAATAAAACGTGAGAAAATTTCTGGCAACCCTTTTATGTTTGGCAGTATGGTTAAGGCTTTCGGCCGGCGATGATTTTTGTGGTATTCGCAACACAGCGTTTTTACCAAATGAAATTTTAACCTACGATGTTTTTTATTCCGTGATTGGTATTTATTTTAATGCGGGAACTGCAACGTTTTCAACAACACTTGAAAGATTAAATAATAAACCGGCTTATCATGTAGTAGGCGAGGGGCATACCAATTCAAACTACGATTGGATATTTAAAGTAAGAGATAAGTATGAATCTTATTTTGATACAGCACATTTGCAGCCGCTAAAATTTGTTCGCAACATAGATGAAGGGGGTTATAAAAAACAGGAGAATGTGATCTTCGATCAGCAAAATAATCTTGCCACCTCTACGAAGGGTTCTTATAAAATACCTAATTGCATACAAGATGTTTTAAGTGCTATTTATTATGCACGAAACATAAATTTTAACAGCTATAAAGTGGATGACAAAATTCCTTTCAATATGTTTTTGGATAACCAGGTGTATAACCTGTACATCCGTTACCAGGGAAAAGAAGTTGTAAAAACCAAATACGGAAAATTCAATGCAATTAAGTTTAAACCTTTGCTTGTAAAAGGAACAATTTTCGAAGGCGGCGAAAAGATGACGGTTTGGGTAAGTGATGATCCTAATCATATTCCGTTGCGCATCGAAAGCCCGATTGCCGTTGGCAGTGTTAAGGTTGACATGATGCAATACCGCAACCTGCGTTACCCGTTATCTTCAAAAATTAGTGTGCGTTGATTATTGTTGTTCCTAAACTTAATCACTCATCATACAGTAAATACTTTGTACGTATTTGCTTGAATTTGTTTAATGCCGGTTGCCAGCTTGCATGAATTTCAGTTTCAGTTTTCCCATCTTTTATTTGCTGCATTAATATTGAATTACCTGCAAGTTTATTAAAGAAATAATCTCCTGCTTTTGGTTTGATAAAGAAGCTATCCTTGTTTGGAAAAAGTTTGTATGCATCAATTAAATATTGCAAATGCAAAACACCATCATCAGCCCTGATATTTGTTACACTCCAACCATAACATGTTTGATCGACATATTTAGGCGAAGTTGCTCCTTGCTTTGAAGCCGGCGTAAATGCATACATGTTTTTCGGCAACGATGGCGCACCAAAAATTTGAAAAGGTTCATCTGTGCCTCTGCCTTCGCTGATATTCGTTCCTTCAAAAAAACCTATCGACGGATACCAATAAATGGAACCCATATCAGGTAAGTTTGGCGATGGCTTTACAGGCAATTGATAACGGCTGCCGTGATTATAATTCTGGCATTTAATAACTAAAAAATGAAATGGTGTATCGGCAGAATTTTGTGCATGATTTTTATACCATGCAAATTTTTTATTGGCGGCATCAGTTGACAACCAGCCTTCACCAGAGATCATCATTGCATATTCACCAATCGTCATTCCGTAAACAACAGGTATTGGCTGCATGCCTATAAAGCTTTTGTAGTTTGTATCTAACACCGGCCCGTCAATATAAAAACCGTTTGGATTAGGACGATCTAAAATCATCATGGGTTTGCGGTTTTCTGCAGCAGCTTCCATAAAATATTGCAACGAAGAAATGTAAGTGTAAAAACGTACCCCAACGTCTTGTATATCGAACAACAAAACATCAACATCTTTTAAATCATCTGCGGTTGGTTTGTTCTTTTTTCCATACAAAGAAATGATAGGAATATGTGTTGCTGAATCCGTTGAGTTTGTTGTTGAAGCGCCTGCATCTGCATTTCCGCGAAAACCGTGCTCAGGTGAAAATATTTTTATGATGTTTACGCCAAGCTTTAACAGTGTATCAATCAAATTAGTATTATCAATAACTGAAGTTTGATTAGCGAAAACGCCAATGCGTTTTCCTTTTAATAGCGGAACATAAACGCTTGTTCGGTATGCTCCGGGAATGATTGGCTGACTTGTGTCTTGCGCAAATGATGGCAAACTACAGGAAAGAATAATGATCCATAAAAACAACTTCATGTAATAAAAATAATATTGAAATTATAAAGCGCTTGTTAAATGAACAATTGCTGAATAGATTAATGCAGTACAAGGGAGTGACACAACGAAGCTTAATAGCTTGCTATCGCTGATTACAAAAAATAATCCTGCAATCTTTTAATCCCTTCTAACCCTGGTTCATACCAAATATTTTCCAACAATTGGCACTCTTCTGCCAACACCAAAAGCTTTTTCTGAAATGCGTATGATTGGACAAAACTGGTTGCGTTTATATTCATTCGCATTTACGAGTTTTAATGTGCGATCAACCGTTGGTGCATCAAAACCCATTGCTTTTATTTCAACAGGCCCTAATCTTCTTTCTATATATTGATATAAAATATTATCGAGAATTGTATAATCGGGAAGACTATCTGTATCTTTTTGATTGGGCCTGAGTTCCGCACTTGGCGCTTTACTTAAAATATTGCTTGGAATAATTTCTTTATCGCGATTGATGAATTTTGTGAGTTCGTAAATCTGTGATTTATAACAATCGCCGAGCACACTTAAACCGCCGGCCATATCACCATACAAAGTTCCGTAACCGGTTGCCAATTCACTTTTGTTAGAAGTGTTCAACAAAATATATCCAAACTTATTTGCAATAGCCATCAACAAATTTCCGCGAATGCGGCTTTGAATATTTTCTTCAGCGATTGAAAAAGGCAGATCTTTAAAAACAGGTTTTAATGTTTTCAAAAAATCTTCGTAGATAGAATCAATGCGAACAATATCATAAGGATTGTCAAGGTTTTTACTGAGTTGTTCGGCATCGCTAACAGAATGCTCGCTTGAATATGGCGAAGGCATTAAAATAGCTCTCACATTTTCTTTGCCTAATGCTTCGCATGCTAATGCAAGCACAACCGCACTGTCAATGCCACCTGATGAACCCAGGATAGCTTTTGTAAAACCCATCTTTTTAAAATAATCACGAATACCGAGCACCAAAGCTTCATATACCATTTTAATGTTTAGTTCGGGTTTAAATTCTCTTAAATTCAATTCGGCATTTGGAAGATGTTCTGCGCTTTCGATAATTGGCACATCAATTGTTCCGTCATCATTCAATACCACTGTTGCAAAATCTTCATGAAACATGGATAAGAACTTACAGAGGTTTCCGTT
>JAFBAF010000155.1 GCA_019247895.1 Parafilimonas sp.
TCTTCACCATCAGAAATTAAAACAACTGCCTTATATTTTTTTTGCTTTGTATCGAGTGAATTTTCGCAAAGCTGCAAAGCATCACCAACAACCGTTCCCTGCATCGGCACTGCATCGGGCGATGCATTAGTTACGTATAATTTGGCTACAGTAAAATCAGAAGTTAAAGGCATTTGTAAAAATGCTCTTCCTGCAAATAATACCAGGCCAACACGGTTATCATCCATGCGGTCAATCAAAGAACTTATAAATTGTTTAGCTGCATCAAGCCTTGATGGCTTTGTATCTTCGGCCCACATGCTTTTACTTACATCTAAAGCAATCATTACATCAATGCCGGCTTTTTTTTCTTTATCCGCCGGCTCTGGTTTTCTAAGGTTTGCTATTGCTGCAATTAGTAAAGCAAGGCTGCCTGTTATTAATATGAATTTAAGATTGAATTTTTTTACAGAATGGTTTTTTGTAAGCTGGCTTACAAGATTTTCATCGCCCAATGCTTTAGTTACTTTCTTTTTCCAAACCAGTACGCCGAAAAACAGGAATGCTATTGGAAGAATGATAAATAAACCAAGCAAATATTCTGTATGTTCAAACTGGAGCATGAGATAGCTGCAAGCTACAAGCATTACGCCAATTGAAAGAACGAATGGAAAAATTTATAGTTTGATTAAAGTATTGAATTTTGCATGAATAAACTTATGAATATTGAGCTGAGACAAATGAACAAAGAAGATGCGGATGCTGTAACATATTTATGCAAACAACTTGGTTATGAAACAACCACAGAGCACGTAAGAAATAATATTCAGTTATTCCTGCAAAAAGAAGACGCAGCAGCTTTTGTTGCAGTGCATCAAAACGTTATTACAGGATGGATAACTGTTGCTTACGTGTTGTCTATTTCATCACCTCCTGTTTGCGAAATAAGAGGATTAGTGGTTGATGAAAAATTCAGAAAAAATAATATCGGCACAATGCTGATTGAATATGTAAAGCAGTGGTGCAAGAAAAAAAATTGCTGTAAAATAAGGTTAAGATGTAACACAAAAAGACATGAAGCGCATAACTTTTACATGCATGTTGGATTCACAGAAAAGAAAGAACAAAAGGTTTTTGAAATTGAGACATAGAATTATTTCTTGCCTTTAAAGAAGCCATATTGAGTAAGAATATCTTTTAAAAGAGAAATTCGAATTGTTTTCATATCCATATCATGCGGCCCTTCAATCTGCAACACAAAAAAATAAGGGTGCAAATTTTCTTCTTCCCACCCCAGAACCCAACCAATGGAGTTCCCATTTTCTTTATAACCCCATCCTGTTTTATAACTTAATTTATAATTGGAATTATCTTCCTGCAGCATTACTTTTTTTACAACATCCTGTACACGTTTTTGAAAAGGTAATTGATCGAAGTATAATTTTTTTACAAGGCCAAGTTGCTCATCTGCGGTGATCTTTATATTATTATCAAGCCAGAAGGAATCGATATCATTTTTAATTACAGCGCGGCTATATTTTGCAGCATAACCAATACTATCCAACCAATGTTGCATAGTATCTTTTCCAATTCTTCTCGCTACCTCCTGGTAATATGGAACTGCAGAAACTTTAAATGCTTCTTCCATGGTAAGATCTTTATTCCAATCGGGATTAGAACGCACAACATGATCCCATGGAATAACCATTTTTTCATTAGTAATTACACCAGTTTGCAAACCAATTAATGAGTTTACAATTTTAAATGTTGACGCAGGCAAATAAGCGCTGTCTGTAAATCTTTTTAGATTATAAATTTTAAAACTTGCCTGCCCGTTATCATACATGCCGAATGTGCCGGTAACATGATAGTGGTCAAAATATTTTTGCAGGCTGTTATCTTCTGTGATGTTGTTAGGAGTGCAGGAGATGAAATAAAAAGAGATCAATAAAAAATAAAAAATATAATTTTTAGCGCTTGTCATTTTATTTGTTTGAATTAATTGTTTATCACACCTAACTCTTTTCCAATTTTAGTGAAAGCCGCAACCGCTTTATCAATGTGATGTGTTTCATGCGCAGCACTTAACTGTACACGAATACGTGCTTTATCTTTTGGAACAACAGGATAAAAAAATCCGATTACATAAATACCTTCATCCAATAATTTGGAAGCAAAGTTTTGTGCAACTACAGCATCATATAACATTATCGGTACAATCGGATGCTCGCCGGTCTTAATATCAAAACCTGCTTCCGTAATTTTTGTTCTGAAGTATTTTGTGTTGCTTTCCAACTTATCGCGCAGCTCGGTTGTTTCAGTCAGCATATCAAACACAGCAATTGAAGCACCAACAATTGAAGGCGCCAGTGTATTAGAAAAAAGATAAGGCCTTGAACGTTGCCGCAACAGTTCAATAATTTCTTTTCTGCCACTGGTAAAACCACCATTTGCTCCACCTAATGCTTTGCCTAATGTTCCTGTTATGATATCAATTCTTCCCATCATATTTTTATATTCATGCGTGCCTCTTCCTGTTTTGCCAAGAAAACCGGTTGAATGGCTGTCATCAATCATAACTATTGCATCGTATTTATCTGCGAGATCACAAATCACATCTAATTGTGCAATTGTTCCATCCATGCTAAAAGAGCCATCCGTTACAATAATGCGACTGCGCAAATGAGTTGCATCAATTAATTTCTTTTCAAGGTCTTCCATATTATTATGCTCGTAGCGATAACGTTGCGCTTTGCACAATCTAATCCCATCGATTACAGAAGCATGATTTAACGCATCGCTAATTATTGCATCCTGTTCATTAAATAAAGGCTCAAATACGCCGCCGTTTGCATCAAAAGCTGCACAGTATAAAATAGTATCTTCTGTACCTAAAAAGCCAGCAATTTTTTGCTCAAGCTCTTTGTGAATATCCTGCGTGCCACATATGAAACGCACACTGCTCATTCCATAACCATGCGTTTCAACAGCTTTATGTGCAGCTTCAATAACTTTTGGATGTGATGACAAACCGAGGTAATTGTTCGCACAAAAATTTAAAACGGTTTTGTCATTTACAATAATTTCCGCGCCCTGCGGGCTTGTAATGATCCGTTCTTTTTTTAATAAACCAGCGGTTTCTATTTCTTCTAATTCTGTATAAATACGTTTTACAAAATTTTCATTCATGTGTGTATTTTTTTTAATTGCCCCATGGAAATTCGCAATTTTTCTGCCTCCTTTACATATAATTGTTGAAGCAGCCGATTTCATGGCAGCATATTTTAAAACGCAAACCTAATACAATTCAAATACTATCAACTGATAATACAGAATGCAACTGCTTTATTGTTTAGAATTTTTTAACAGCAATAAACCATCTGGAATAAAGTTTTACGATTACATTCGTATCCAAAACCTGCTATCATCCGCTACGTGAAAAACATATCGCTGCTTATTGCTACTGTTGGTGTAACGGTAACGATCGTAATAATTGCTTCATCAGATGAAAAATCTAAAATAAAAAACCCCCAACCTGCCGGTGCCTCCTATGATAAAAAAATGCAGGAAGAGCAGGCGAAGAAAAATTCTATTTTACGCAGATTTATTTCTTACAACGATAACCGGGTTTCTTTATAATTATTTACTCAGGTTTTATTTATTGAATGGCATTGTTTTATTTTGAAAATTAATGCCGGTCTTAAAAAATAGTATTACTCAACTTTTCAATATTGCCTACCCCATTGTACAAGCCGGTATGGTTTGGACAAGTGGCTGGAAACTGGCAAGTGCTGTTAGTAACGCGGGTGCTTTGGGTTTAATCGGTAGCGGCAGCATGTACCCCGATGTTTTAAAGGAACATATTCGAAATTGCAAGGCAGCAACTGCAAAACCATTCGGCGTAAATATTCCTTTGTTATATCCGGATATTGAAAAACATATTCAAACCATCATTGATGAAGGAATAAAAATTGTTTTTACAAGCGCAGGTAATCCGAAAACATGGACATCAACATTAAAGCAGCACGGTATTACTGTTGTGCATGTTGTAAGCAGCAGCATATTTGCAAAAAAAGCAGAAGATGCAGGCTGTGATGCAGTAGTTGCAGAAGGTTTTGAAGCCGGTGGTCATAATGGGCGTGAAGAAACAACAACAATGGTTTTAGTGCCTGTTGTAAAGGAAGCGGTGAAAATTCCTGTGCTTGCTGCAGGTGGTATTGCCACAGGAAAACAAATGCTTGCTGCAATGGTTTTAGGCGCTGATGGTGCGCAAATAGGAACCCGTTTTGTTTGCAGTAATGAAGCATCTAATCACATTTCATTCAAACAAAAAATTGTAGAAAGTAAAGAAGGCGATACAATGTTAAGCATGAAAAAAGTTGTTCCTGTTCGCTTATTAAAAAATGATTTTTTTAAAGCAATATATGAAGCAGAAACACTTGGTGCAACAAAAGAAGAGCTTTCAGAAATATTAGGTCATGGCCGTGCAAAAAAAGGAATGTTTGAAGGTGATTTGAATGAAGGCGAACTGGAAATTGGCGAAGTAGCTGCATTAATAAAAGATATAAAACCTGCTGCCGAAATTGTAAAAGAAATCTGGAATGACTTTACTATTGCTTTGTTCAATCCTTTACATAAATAATCACTGATCTCGTTTTATATTTTCATTATCCGCAAATAACACCCGTTTAAATTTTTGGTAGAAGAATGAAAGGATTAACAGCAATGTGCCAATTGTAATATAAGCAATGATTTTTTGAACGGCTGTAAAAGACATGCTATCCAGAAAAATCAATTTTAAAAGTGTAAAACCTAAAAGCATTATTGCTGCCAGTCTTGGCCAGATGGTTTTTGTTACAATGCCAATTATAAATACAATTATTGAAACCAGTGTCCACAACATTGTAATCGTTAACCCGCTGTATTGTATGCTTATAAATAGTACAACAAGAATTAGCGCCTCAGCGTAATGCATGCGGTTGAGTATTTTTTCTTCATGAAAAAAGTTATTGCCTGCAACAGCTAATGCAAAAAACAATATTGCGCAAAAACCTGAAACACCTGCAGCATTTTCGTTTGAAGCAGAAGCATTGAATATTGAAAGCAAAGAAATAAAAAGCGCAAAATTATTTACCAGGAGATGCAAAAGCTGGCGGTTACTTAACCGTATTCTTTTTGTTATAATAAATGCAAAAGCACTTAGCAAAAACAAAATATAATACACACTCATGAATGCAAGTGCATAAAACTTGTCAGTATTGCTGTATTTGAATAAGAGCCAGCCGTTAAAAAAGCTCCAGGTAATAATAAGCGCAAGCAAGTTCAGCACTTTCCATGAACGCTTAAATGAAATAAATAAAATACCTGCATTCATTACCAAAATATAACTGAATAGCAATACATAATTTTCATGATTGGAACTAATAAGCAGCGGAATTGCATAGGCACCGACCATACCAATAACCGCGATCTCCTGCCGGTTATACTGAACAGATCTTATCGCAGTAAAAATGGCAATTACTGTCATTATAATAAAACATAAAGTCTCAGAAAAAAAATTGTAGTATGTAAATGCGCCATAGGTTGTAAAATAAGCTGAAGCCATTGCTCCACTGAATAATATCGCACTAAAGCCGTCATAATTCTTTTTAAGAAACAGCGACAAAATATATAAAGCCGCACTTGCCGCATAAGCCAGAATAATTCTTGAAAACGGAGTAACCAGGTTTTTGTCAATTGCATATTTTACACCAATCGAAATACCGATAAGTAAAACAAGAATGCCAACAAGATTAATTATTCTTAAACCGATAAAATTTTCAAGTGCACTATGTTGCAAATACGAATTCTTTTTTTCATTCTGTGCTGATGAAGCAGCTGGCTTTAATTTTTTATTTGAAAGATTAGTAGCGTAATTATTGTTGAAGTTTAATTGATGTTGAATTTCAGATAATTGCTTCTGCGCCTGTTGCAATTGTTGTGATAATTCGTTTACCTGCTGCTGCAAATCATTTAACTCACTTGAATTCATATTGAATTTTAAAATTGAAATTAAAACAAAAGGCTTTATTCATTATAACATGCAGGTGTAAAACATCAACCTTTAATTAATTCTGTCTGATTATTCTTGTCCTGCATAAATCATTTATTATTGCTTTGTGAAAAAGGTTTTTACCAATCTTACTTTCTGGGTTTTAATTGCAATAATTGCAGCCATTATACTTGGTAATTTCTATCCTGATACTGCTGTAAAAATGAAAGTATTAGGTGATGATTTCATAGCACTCATTAAATACTTTATTTATCCAATCATCTTACTCACCATTTCGCTTGGCATTAGTAATATGGGTGATCTGAAAAAAGCAGGTCGTGTTGGCGGTAAAGCCATTTTATATTTTGAGATCATTACAACCTTTGCGCTTTGCATAGGAATTATTGTTTCACATGCAGTAAAACCGGGAAGCGGTGTAGACATTTTAAGTATTAAAGCCGGCGACATTTCGTCTTATGTAAAACAAGCTAATACATTTACATGGTTCGGGTTTTTAAAAGAAAATCCAACTTTGCAAATCGTAATTGTTGCGATCATTTTTGGAATATGGTTAAGCAAATTCAGACAAAAGCAAAAAATTATTCAGCCATTAAGTGTTGCTTCAAAATATGTTTTTAAAACATTGCATTTCGTAATGTACCTGGCTCCTCTGGGTGCATTTGGCGGCATGGCATACACAATTGGTAAATTTGGTTTACATACTTTATTACCACTCGGTAAACTTATGATTTGTGTGTACATCACCTGCATCTGTTTTATATTTATTGTGCTCGGTTTATTGCTTCGTTATTATAACATAAGCATCTTCAAATTCTTAAAATATATAAGCGAAGAATTATTGATCGTGTTAGGCACATCATCATCTGAAGCTGCATTACCTTCTTTAATAGAAAAGCTGGAACGAATGGGTTGCTCTCAATCCGTTACAGGCCTGGTAGTTCCCGCAGGTTATTCTTTTAATCTTGATGGAACGACAATCTATCTTTCTATGTCTGTGTTATTCTTAGCGCAGGTATATAATGTCGATCTGTCCCTACATCAAATTATAATAATAATTGGTGTGCTGCTGATAACATCAAAAGGCGCAGCCGGTGTTACAGGCAGCGGTTTCATAGTACTTGCCTCAACATTAACGGCAGTAAAAGTTATACCTGTTGAAGGGCTTGCTTTTTTATTGGGTGTTGACAGGTTTATGAGCGAGGCAAGAGCACTAACAAATTTTATTGGCAATGGCGTGGCAACGATAGTTTTATCAAATAATGAAAAAGAATTTGAACGCAGTAAGATGTTGGTTGCTTTTAACAAACCGGAAGTAAAACATTAAACATTAGTTGTTGTAAAAACTGGTATTATGATTGAGGCAGATGTATAAAAAAACATTATGGCAAAAAAAGCTGCACCTAAAAAGAAAGCTGTAAAAAAAAGTACCGCGAAGAAATCAACTGGAAAAAATTCTTCTCCAAAAAAATCAGCTAAAAAGTCTGCACAAAAGAAATGGTCTAAAAAAGTTACTCAAACCAGCGATGCAATGGATTTGGAAAAAAATGTTTTCAAACAAAAAGATCCAAAGAAAATTGCGGCATCTGTAAAACGTTCTGCAGAAAAAAGCACGCGCAAAAAAGCAGGCCCATTTCAATCTGCAATGAGCATGATCAATTTTTATGAGAACCGGGGCGGCAAGAATATTTCATCCGGGCAGAAAAAGGTACTTGACAAATCTAAAAAAGAATTACGCAAATCATTCGGCAAAAAAGAAAAGTAACACTTCATCCAACCCTTCATGAAAGGAGGAGGAGGGAAAGAAATCATTTATTCTGATCACTCAATCCTCTTCCTGTTTTATGTTGCAATTCTTCTATGCGTTTTGATGCCGCTGCTTTAGACAGGTTTTCATCAAATTCTTCTCCCGCTTCATCAGACAAAGTTTTTAAATAAGATTTTTGTGCGCCTGTCATTGGTTCAGCGCCTGTTATCCATTCATCCGGATCTTTTTCAGTATTCGAATAAGATTCATTTGGTGCCAATGCGGGGTCAGGTTGTGGAATATGTTTTTGTATATTATCATCGTTCTGCTCATTACTATACATAAAATTAGTTTTGTAGTTATGATGCAAAAAATAAACCATAGTATTTCATTCACAAAAAAACCCGCAATTAACTTGCGGGTTTTTTTTATTATTTAAGTGATTTACACACCTAAACTCCAGCCATCTCTATAAGTACGTTTTATAAATTGATTGGCATCATCAAAGTTTGTGATCTTCATGTTTTCGCCGTCCCAAACCAATTGTATATGCCGCCCGGGATAATCAAAACCACCGTCAGTTCTTGCTGTGCGGATATTATAACTTCTTATTGCAAGATTTCCCATCAGCACGCTTTCAGTAAGCGGTCCTGCCAAGTCAAACCTTGAACTTAAATTGTTTGCTTCTTTACTTCCATAACCGGCAATTGCAGCTTCAACCCATGCAGCATAATGCCCATCATCGCCGTTTGGTACACGTGCTACTGTTTGGGGAACAATTGTAGTTTTTGTTTTAGATGTTGGCAGTAACTGGGGATTTATTCCGTAAGTACCCGCCATCATGCTTCCTTTTGTACCAATAAAAATTATTCCGTTACCGCCATCGCCCATTTGTTCGTTGGGTAATAATTCTGATGGTCGTTGTGGCTGTATGCCGCCATCCATCCAATGCAGTTTTAAATCAGGTTTATTTTTTTGTTTGAATGTAAGAATGATGTGTGATGAAACTGGACCGCTTTCAGGATAATATCCCTGCTGCCAGTTGGCAACATATCTTGTAGAAACGCTGCACTCAGCACCAACCGGATAACCCAAACCTAACACGGCAAAAGCCGGTTGCATAATATGGCACGCCATATCGCCCAAAGCGCCGGTACCATAATCCCACCAGCCGCGCCAGTTAAAAGGAACAAGATTATCCATATAATCTTTTTGCGGGGCAGTACCCAGCCATAAATTCCAATCTAATTCTTTGGGCACCGGAGGTTTTTCGGCCGTACGCTCAATACCTTGCGGCCAAACAGGCCTGTCAGTAAAACAATAAATTTCTTTTACGTCACCAATAATGCCTGCGTTATACCAGTCAATTAATTGCCTAACGCCATCACCGCTTGCGCCCTGGTTGCCCATTTGTGTAACTACTTTATAACGATGTGCCGCTTGTGTTAACATGCGTGCTTCATAAATATCGTGGGTTAATGGTTTTTGTACGTATACATGCTTGCCCAATTGCATGGCTGCCATTGCAGCAACCGCATGATTGTGATCTGGAATTGAAACTGAACAGGCATCAATATTTTTATGCTCTTTGTCAAGCATTTCGCGGAAGTCTTTATAATATTTGGCGTTTGGAAATTTTTGCCTTGACTCTGCTGATTGCCTGTCGTCCACATCAACCAATACACTAATATTTGCTTTGCCGCTTTCAAAGAAATGATTGATATCGTCAGCGCCTTTGCCACCGGCACCAATAGCGGCAATATTTAATTTATCACTTGGTGCAACATATCCTTTACCTAACACATGCCGGGGTACAATATAAAAACCGGCGGCAGCAAGAGAAGCATTCTTAATAAAATTTCTGCGGGAAGCATTTTGATTGACAGCATTATCATTTTCCATATAGCTCTATTATTTTTTAGTGAAAGATCGGTACTATTTATTTCTTATCAGCATTAAGCGGATGTTGCAAAATAAAGGTTTGCCCCGGGAAAGCAAAATCAATCCCTGTTTTTGTAAATGCATCCATTATTTGTAAATAAATTTTTTGTTGAATATCGAGATAGGTTTTAT
>JAFBAF010000224.1 GCA_019247895.1 Parafilimonas sp.
TTTTGTGCAATCTTGTTGATTTTTTGAAATATGATTATGTGCTAACCATTTTGCAGCGTGAATGATAATGTAATCCGGCAGTCTCGTTAAACATTACTTGATAACCTTTAAAGTGCATCTGGAAACAACTTCCAGGCGGCATTATTATTACACTTGCAAGCAAGTGACAAATTATTTTAAATTTTTTTTAAGATGATTTATACATCGCTTTCGTTGTTGAACACGCTGCTAAATGATTTTATTCTGCAAAAGGATCCACTAAACATGCTGGTTGTAAAGCCGGTGATACTTACAACAATCGTTGACCAGGAAAATAAACTTTTACAAAAAAGCGGTGATTTTATTTTTATGTCACTTATCAATATTGAAGAAGAAACTGTAGGCAAATCACAGCTCCCTTATTTTAAAACGCCCGATGATAAATTAAATATAGTAAACCCGGATATAAAATTAAATCTCTACATACAGTTTGCAGCATTTTCCGATAAAACAGATACTGATCCGGGTGCTTATGAACGATCATTAATGTTGCTTGACCAGGTGATTTTATTTTTTCAATACAGAAATGTTTTTACAGCAAGCCAATACAACAGTTTGCTTGAAAATAATATAGAGAAGTTGATTGTTGAACCGGTAAGCTTAACGTTTGAACAGTTGAATCATTTATGGGCAACGTTAGGTGTAAAATACCTGCCGTCAATTATTTACAAGTGCAGAATGCTCACCTTCCGCGAAACAGTTGTATCGCATGAAATATCATTGGTTAAAGATTTAAAAATTGATGAAAAAGTAAATTGATGGAAATAAAGTACCAGCAATTATTCGGCATTAATGTTCGTCCAGAATACTATACAGATGAAAAGCCGCATAACGACCTTTCTATACAGCCGACATCTCAATGCAACAAACTATTAATGCGATATAAAATGCTTGCGCGGCAAACATTCAACGGCATTACACTTTACTATCAATGTGATCCTTTACAGAATGGTTTCGTTGCATTGAAACCTGTTTCAACAGAAGAAAAATTTACATTCATTTTAAAAGCCATCAACACTAATTTCTGGTACTATGCTGATGTGCAGGACTGGACAAGCGGCACTGTCTTTCTTTTAAAAAATCTGAACTATAATACAACCGGCGATATTACTGTTTTAAACGGAGCGCTTATAAATGCAATGATGTTTTCGCCGATGCAGTTTAAATATGCTGTTCCTATTGAAAATGTTACAGGCTTAATTGAAATAAGAAATAATGGCGCACTAATAAAAACACTCATCGTAAGAGCTAAAACAAATGCTGAACCGTTAACTGCAACAGAATCTTATTTAATTGATTTAACAGGTTATGATGACGGCGAGTATCTCATTCGTCATATTAATACCGGTGGCAATAATGATAAAAAAATTTATTGTTCAGGAGATTATTCTGTAGACGCACTGGCCATTATTGAAATAACATATAAGAATGGTGCTGCTTATACAGGTGTTGAACCTTTTCAAAATTATTTAGTGAATGTAAGCAACCGTAAAACTGATTGGTTTTATGATGTGCATATAAGAGATAAAGCAGTACCCATTGCCCTTGCAAGCCAATTATCCATTGCGCCTGCAGGAATGTTTTCAAGAGTAAGTTTTAATGATGCTGAGCGTTTCGTTCAGTTTAAATCGGTTTCAAAAATTGCATACTCGCAAACACCATTGCAGTTACAATTAAAGAAGACCGGAACAACAACTCCTATTATGGATCCAATGCCTTTGCCATCAGCAACCGATGTACAGAAGGACTCAATGAATAATTTATTCACAAAAGTTATAGTAAATGTTTAAATAATTTTTTCATCAATAAAAAAACACCTGATCTATGGATTACACATCACTAAAAACACCGGGGGTTTACGTAAACGAAGTTTCCATATTTCCTCCGTCGGTGGCACAAGTGCCAACTGCCATACCTGGTTTCATCGGCTACACTGAAAAAGCCGAAGAAACGAATGGAGATACGCTTTCAATGAAAGCGAAAAAGATAAGTTCTATGGTTGAATATCAATTATATTTTGGCGGAGGACCTAAATTAAATTTTGATGCGGCCGGTGTTGAATTAGATACGAATAATAAAGTAGTTAAATCAAATATTGATCAGGATTATTATCTTTTTGATTCCGTGCAATTATTTTTTGCAAATGGGGGTGGAGATTGTTATATCATTTCCGTAGGTGGATACTCCAACGCTATAATTTATGGCGACAATACATCCGGTTTAAGGGGCGGGCTTGAAGTGCTTGCTGATATAGATGAACCAACTATGATTGTTTTTCCCGATGCAGTTTCTTTGAATCCTGCAGGTGACTTGTATAAGATCCAGTCTGATGCGTTAAACCAGGCCGGCGAATTAATGGATAGAGTTGCTATACTTGATGTTCTGTATGCAGATAATAAAACTGATCTGCAGGCGAGAGTAGATGATTTCAGAAACAACATAGGGATGGAAAATTTAAAATATGGAGCTGCTTATACTCCATGGATAAAAGTTGGAATAACAAAAGATGTTCATTACCGGGATATAAAAGGTAAGGTGGTAAAGACAGGTTCTCTTAGCGTTATAGATCTGAAAGATTTAGTGATTGGATTTTCTGTAACAGATACTGCGACTATCAAGGGTCTCATCACAGATCTTGATGACATAACTGCTGATAACGATTTTATGGCAAATGATATTATTAATGCGCTTTCGGCAGCAAACAATGCTAACATTATACCGACTATACCCCCGTTTTCAGGTGATTTAGCTTCAATAGAAATTGCGTTTGACTTAGTAACACAATCTGTAAATGCAAGAGTATTTGATGCAGAAACTGAAGCCGTTGCTGCAACCAAACATACTAAAGTAAACGCAGCAGCAGCTGAATTACAAAGACTTTTGCGCCAGTTGTATAACATGATATTATTTATTGACGATTTTGGCTATAAAAACGCAGGTTTTATGACTAACCAGAAAATGGTTGAGAACACTTATAAAACCATTGGATTTCCCGGGCCATTTCCGCCGCCACCACCTGTTCAAAACGCAGTTGATCCATTTTTAACGCAGCTAAAAACAGTTTCAGACTGGAATACTACCTTTTCAACCGCCGGTACACTTGCTGTTTCAGAACCTGCACTTAGCTCTATAGCTCCCGGTGCAACTTTTCAAACTTTTAAATTGCCGCCCGGCACAAATAATGTATCGCTGTTAAGCACAAACGCTGCAACAGCCGCAGGCACTCCAGGAGATGATGACCGTATCGCTAATATAAAAGATGCTGCAATCAAGTTTAAAAACCTGTTTAACTTTTTTGACAATATTATAAAGAGTATCCAGGCTTTAGGCCAGTCACTTGAAAAATCGACTGAGGATACCTTAAAAAAATCATGGCCTGTTTATAAAAGTATTATTGATGCTGCTAATCAAAGCCTCACACTACTTCCTCCATCAGGTGCTGTTGCCGGTATTTATGCAAGGATTGATGATGAAAGAGGCGTTTGGAAAGCGCCGGCCAATGTAAGTGTTACATATGCCACAGGCACAGCTGTTAATATTACTGACAACGTTCAAAAGGGATTGAATGTAGATGTGAACGCAGGTAAATCTATAAATGTTATACGTACTTTTAGCGGTAAAGGTACTTTGGTTTGGGGCGCAAGAACACTTGCCGGCAATGACAATGAATGGCGATATATTTCTGTGCGCAGATTTTTTAATATGGTTGAAGAATCAGTAAAAAAATCAACTGCATGGGCTGTGTTTGAACCTAATGATGCTAATACATGGGTGAAAGTAAAAAGCATGATTGAAAATTATCTCACATTATTATGGAGGCAGGGAGCATTAGCAGGCGCAAAACCTGAAGAAGCATTTTTTGTTGAAGTGGGTCTCAATAAAACAATGACGTTCGTTGACATACTCGAAGGCCGCATGATAGTAAAAATTGGCATGGCAGCCGTTCGGCCTGCTGAATTTATCATACTTGAATTCTCGCATAAAATTCAAACATCATAATTCTTCTCTTTCAAAATTTTTTTATTAATTAATAAACTTTTTAAAAATGGCAAATACATATCCATTACCGGTATTTCATTTTATTGTTGACTGGGGCGGCGGCAATGTTGGCTTTACAGAAGTTACCGGTTTAACCTACGAAATACAGGCTATTGAATATCGCGATGGTGCAAGCAAAGAGTTTCACGTAACCAAAATGCCAGGTATTCAAAAGTTCAACAACATAACATTAAAGCGGGGAATTTTCGCTGGTGATAACGACTTCTTCAAATGGTTGAACACTGTAAAAATGAATACCATTGAACGTCGCGACATTACTATAAAGCTTTTGAATGAAGAACACAATCCTGTTATGACGTGGAAAGTGAAACAAGCATTCCCTGTAAAGTTTGAAGGCCCGGGAATGAAAGCAAGCGGCAACGAAGTAGCGATAGAATCTTTAGAATTAGCTCACGAAGGTTTTACGGTTGAAGCAGCATAATTATGGCAGACAATGTTGAATATCCTCCGGTTGGTTTTCATTTCCAGGTTGAATTTAAGTTCAGTGATCAGCGGGCAAAATCAGAAATCAACTTCCAGGAAATCTCCGGTTTAAATAAAGAAATGACAACCGAAGATTTTACGGAAGGTGGCGAAAACAGGTTTGTATATCGTTTTCCAAAAGGAACAAAATATCCCAATCTTGTTTTAAAACGCGGCATGAAACCAGATTCAAAAATTGTTGATTGGGTAAGAGATGCAATTGACAATTTTGATTTTTCCCCTGTTGATGTAACGGTTACTTTATTAAATGAAACCCACGACCCTTTGGTTACATGGGAGTTTGTAAAATGCTGGCCGCTTAAATGGTCAACTACTGATTTAAAAGCACAGGAAAATGCTATTGTGATTGAAACACTTGAATTGAACTACAATTATTATACACAGAAAAAAGCATAATCATGCCTGTAGAAATAAGAGAACTGATTGTAAGAGCAACAGTTGGTAATCCTAACCAGGGCGGCAGTAATAATTCAACAGCAACAGACCAGGAAGCTGCACCAAAAGAAGAGATCATTAAAGAATGCATTAACCAGATAATGGAAATTATTAAAGATAAAAACGAACGATAATGTCAGCGCAGGCAAAATCAGGCACATTGGTAAAACTGTACATTGAAGCATACAACGATGAAAAGTTTTCGCAGAAAAGAGATGAGACATTTACCGTAATGTTCAATCCTTCAAAATATAATTTGAAATACGAGATTGAATATGATAAAAAAGGCGCTACCGGTTCGTCCCCCTCTGCACCAAAGTTTTCAAATATGAAGCAGCAGGAATTAAGCCTGGAATTTTTTTTAGACGGCACCGGTGTTGAAAATGATGCTGATGTTTTTGTAGATAAAAAAGCAGATGATTTTTTAAAGCTCTGTTATAAGTATGAAGGTGATAAGCATAAAAATAATTACCTGCGTATAGTGTGGAGCTATCTTGCTTTTGATTGTGTTTTAAAAGATGCGGATATAGCTTTTACATTATTCAGAAGTGATGGCAGGCCTTTGCGCGCAAGAATTACAGCTAAATTTTTAGGATTTGTAAATGATAAAAAACGAGTGCTGCAGGATAAAGCACAATCTCCTGATATTACCCATTACCGTGTTGTAAAAGAAAAAGAGAAACTGCCGTTGCTTGCGCAGAATATTTATGAAACCAATCAATATTATTTAGACGTGGCAAAAGCAAATGGATTGGTGAATTTCAGAAAACTGAAAACAGGTCAGCAACTATATTTTCCGCCGCTAACTTCTGAATAAGTATGCCTGAAAATGATCGACAAAATAATAACGCATCCAATGCTTCGCCAACTTATGAAGTAAAAGTGAATGGCAATGTAGTTCCTGCAGAGTATAATCTTGTTTCAATTGTTGTTTATAACTGCATCAACAGGATAGCACAGGCAAGATTTATTTTTTTAGATGGTGATGCTTCAAAAGCAGATTTTCCCTTAAGTAACAAACCTGATTTTCTGCCCGGTTCAACGGTTGAAATTTCAGCAGGCTATAAAGGAAACAATCAATTAATTTTTAAAGGTATGGTTGTAAAACATTCCATCAAGCTTAAAGAAAATAAATCAACTTTTTTATTGGTTGATTGCAGGCACGATGCAGTGAAAGCAACCAAAACAAGAAAGAATAAAATTTTTACATCGCAAAAAGACAGCGATATTTTTTCAGCTATTCTTCAGCCATATAACATAACAGCCAATGCCGATGATACAACTGTTGAACATAAAGAAATGGTGCAGTTTAATTGTACCGACTGGGATTTTATGATAAGCCGTGCAGAAGCCAACGGCATGTTTGTTATAACTGATAATGCGGATTTAAAATTATCAAAACCAAATCTGTCAGCGCAGGAAGTAATGCAATTAAAATTCGGAAATAATTTACTCGAGTTCGATGCAGAAATGGATGCACGCCATCAATTTGATACAGTTAAAGCGACAGGTTGGGATGCTGCTAACCAGGCAACAGTTGAAGCACAAGGCAGTGCTCCTTCAGGCTTTCAGCAACAAGGTAATTTAAGTGTAAGCGATCTTTCTTCAAAAACAGGCGATGCAGATATCAATCATAAAACATCAGCATTGATTACTGAAACAGAATTAAGAGCATGGGCAGATGCACAGCAACTAAAATACAGTTTGTCAAAAATAAGAGGCAGGGCAAAATGCCAGGGAAGTGATGTGTTGAAAGCAGGAGTGATTGTAGACCTTGAAGGCATCGGTGATCGCTTTAACGGAAAAACATTTGTGTCTGCTGTGCGACACGAAATAAACCAGGGTAATTGGTTAACTGATGTTGAGTTCGGTGTTTCACCTGAATTATTTATTAAAGAGCATGATGTTGATCCGTTGCCTGCAGAAGGCATGTTACCTTCAGTAAATGGTTTGCAAATTGGCGTGGTATCGCAAATTGAAAATGATCCATTAGGTGAAGATCGTGTGCTTGTAAAACTGCCTTTGGTTGATGGAGATTCAGACGGCATTTGGGCAAGGCAAGCCTTGCCAGATGCAGGTAAAAACCGCGGAAGTTTTTTTCGGCCTTATCCTGGCGATGAAGTGATAACAGGTTTCATAAACGATGATCCGCGGCATGCGGTGATACTTGGTATGCTTAACAGTTCTGCAAAGCCAGCAGTGCTTCAACCGAAAGATACCAACTACGAAAGAGGTTTAGTTACCGATAAGCAAATGAAGCTTTGGTTTGATGATGATAAACTCACTATTCAAATTTCAACATCAGATAACAATATCATACAATTAGATGATAAACAAAAACAGATTTCAATAAAAGATTTAAATGGTAATGAAATTACGATGAGCAAAGATGGTATCACGCTAAAAAGTGTAAAAGATATAACGCTTGATGCTTCATCAGGTAAAGCGGGAATAAGTGCGCAGCAGTTTGAAGCAAGCGGCAGTACAACCGCAACGGTAAAAGGCAGCAGTTCTGCAGAGATATCATCAAGCGGGTCAACAACCGTTAAGGGCACAACAGTAATGATAAATTAAATTTTTATGCCAGCAGCAGCAAGAGTTTCTGATGTAACAAATCATGGAGGAACTATAACAGGTCCAGGTGCAGCTACGGTTTTAATAGGCGGTTTACCCGCATGCGTTGCGGGAGATATGCATGTATGTGTGTTGCCGCCCATCAGCCATCAGCCAACAGCAAGTGCGTTTACAATGGGCAGCACAACAGTTTTAATTAGTGGCAAGCCGGCCATTCGTGTGGGTGATGTATGTATATGCGGTGCCAGTGCAGTGGTTGGATGCCCTACAGTAATTATAAATTAAAAACTATGAGCAACAATTTAAATTTTATAGGAACAGGATGGAGTTTTCCGCCATCATTTGATAACATGAGCGGTGCAACTGCAATGTCATCAGGCGTTGAAGATATTCAGAAAAGTCTGCACATTTTATTATCTACAACATTAGGTGAAAGAATAATGCGACCTGACTACGGCTGCAATTTGAGAGACTATGTTTTCGATCCCATGAATGTTTCAATGGAAACCTACATAAAAAAATTAGTGGAAGATGCCATCATTTATTATGAGCCGAGAATAACACTGGAAGATGTTACAACAAATTTTGATAATACGGAAGGCAGAATGCTTATAGCAATAAATTTTAAAGTTGATGCAACAAATTCAAGAGCGAATTATGTATATCCATATTATATAAAAGAAGGTACGAGTATATGAGTGATAGTTGCTTTAAACAAAACGAGCTTTTAATGCCCGGTACAAGACAGGATAACCGCCTCCAAAATGCGCTTGATCCAACGTATGTATCGGCAGATGAACGTTCTGTTGCTGATATACTTGTGTTTATTGCTAACTACGCTACACTTATTAATTATTACGCGCTAAAAAGCTCAGACCAGGATAAATATATATTGGATGGAGATTGGAAGCCGCTTATTATGAGTGATGAAGCTTTTAATTATGCCGGCATCGCTGTAACTCCTTATACGTTCCCGGGCGTTACATTTTATAAATATGTAAATGCTTACGAAACCGGCAGCACAGAAACAAAACGCAAACAAGCATATCGTGTGTTGTGGGATATTATTTTTTCAATATACAGAGATATAAACTCCTTTTATACTGCTTTGCCTATTACAATGTCTCTGCGCAATGAAATTGCAATAGAAATAAATAATGCGTTGACAGATGATTTTCATACTGCGGCAGCTGCTTATTTAAATGATGCAACTGCAATTCCTGGTTTTAATTTACAGGTAGCAACTTCTGCAGCGGATGATGATTATAAATTTGGTTTTGCAAATGACATTATTAATAACGGCTTTGATAAAGTATGGATCAATATAAATGCAGATTCTTGGAAAAGTTACATAGTTGACCTAAATACCGAAACAGTAACTGCCAAAACTTTTTTTAATACTGACGGATTCAGCAACTTGTTTGACAGCATTGATTATTCAACGCTTCAACTAAAACAAATTTTTAAGCGTGCTTATGAAGCATATTCAAGGATAATCAGCAGGGCAAACAGCTACCTGCAAGATAGCTTGCAAATAAATTCCGCTCATTATGCTCATCATGGATTGTTACTTGCTTTTATACAATTGTTTGATGTATTGCGTATAGATATGAATGGCTTTACACGTAAACACCTTGAATATTATTATACCAAATTTTTAAAAATAAATCCTGCGGCTGCAACCGCAGATTCTGCGCACATAATTTTTGAACCTGCAAAAAATGTAACAACACATCTTATTGAAAAAAATACAGCATTAAATGCAGGCAAAGATGCTACGGGTAAATTAATGTTGTATGATACGGATAATGAAATAGTAGTTAACCAGGCAACGGTTCAACAACTTAAAGCATTATTTGTTGAACCGGCAAGCAGTTCGGGTGTTATTAAAAATGTTTATGCATCTGCTGTTGCTAATTCAAGTGATGGTAACGGAGCGCCTTTTACCGGAGATGATGTTTCATGGAAGGCATTTGCAGATGTGCGAAAAAACATCACAGGCACTGTTATCAATTCGGCTTCACTCGGGTTCTATATTGCTTCGCCAATATTGCATTTAACAGAAGGTAAACGTATTGTTGAATTTGAATTTACCGTTGCTGATGCTTCAAAAATTTCAAAGCTAAGTTCAATAACCAATGCACAAGTAGCCGGTTTTTTTGATATTTATTTTTCAGGAGAAAAGCAGTGGGAAAAACTTTTGCCTGAAGGAATAGTTACCGATAATAATTCTAAAATTGAATTTACACCACCCGCGGCAGGCGCAAGTACTTTTAAAATTGTTGTTACTTTAAAAACATTATTCAAGCCGGTTGTTGGCTACAATCCCAAATTTTGCGATGGCAATCTCAATACAATTTATCCTGTAGTAAAATTTGCACTAAAACAATCTGCATTGTTTGCTTACGAAACATGGAAAAACATTCCTGTATCTCAAATAAACATTACAACTACGGTTAGTGAGATTACTAATCTTTCTTTGCAAAACGACTCAGGTGTTTTGGATGCCACGAAGCCGATACAATTGTTTGGCCCAAGTCCAAGAATCAATAGCGCATTTTATATAGGTCACGCCGAACTGGAATATAAAACAATAAACTCCTTTGATGTGATCTTGAAGTGGCTTAATTACAATGGTGATCTGAAGAATTATTATTCATACAGGCAAAACTATGCTTCAAACAACGCCGCTTATGTTACTATCAATAATAATAATGATTTTAAAAGCGCGGTTAATTTTTTAAGAAATAAAGCCTGGCAAACTTTAAACAGCAGCTACTCAATTTTTGAAGATGGAGAAACAACAGTAATGAGCCTGGCTGTCTCAGGTTTGGCAAACGCGTTGAACAAACCCGAAAATTTTATAGTTGAAAAATTATTATATACACCGCAAACACAAAATGGCTTTATAAGCTTAACCTTAAACGCTCCAACTTTTGGTCATGATATCTGGCCTGCAATTTTTGCACAACAAACGGCAGCGGTAACAAAAGATCCTGCAAATAACAGTGTTCCAAACCCTCCTTATACGCCAACGCTTCAAAGCATTTCATTGCAGTATGCAGCAGTGCAGCAAATTAATTTCAACAATCCTGATCAAGGTCAATTCTTTTATTTAACGCCATTTGGAACAAAAGAATTAAAAACGAATTCATCCTTATTGCTGGCATTTCAATATCAAAAAAATTTGCCTGATGATTCTCTTGAAACGGATCTAATTGAATCATCATTAATTATTGGAATTAGTAATGCTGTTATCAATCAAAATATTTCCTTGCTGTTACAGCTAAGTGAAGGCACAGAAAATATTTCTATCAACCCGCCGGCTGTATCATGGAATTATCTTTCAACAAGCGGCTGGAAAAATTTCGACCAGTTACTATCTGCAGATGCAGTAAATTATCTATTAAGTGATGCCACCAATAATTTAATAAAGTCGGGCATTGTGCAATTTCGCGTACCGTTTGATATAGATTTAAACACCACTGAACTGCCGGCAGGATTAGCATGGATAAGCGCGTCTGTTCAGCCAGACCTTTCAGTATCGCCGAATTTTAGCTCAGATGGATTACCGAAAATGATCGGGGTATATGCTAATGCAGTAAAATCAACTTTTGTAAACAATGCCAATGATCCTGAACATCTCGCCGCTCCCTTAGGTGCTAATAAGATCACAAGGTTATACAATTCTGACGCAGCGGTTAAAAAGATCAGTCAGCCATATCCATCATTCGGCGGTAAAAAAACAGAATCAGGAAATACATTTTACACAAGAGTAAGTGAACGGTTACGGCATAAACACAGAGCAATAACTATTTGGGATTATGAACGGCTTGTATTAAATGAATTTCCGGAAGTGTATATGGTGAAATGTCTTAACCACACAGGCTATGGTGTTGATTGCAGCAAATCTTCAAATGATCCTTCGCGAAAAATATATCGTGAAAATATACCCGGAAAAGTAATGCTGATAACAATTCCTTTTGTTACGAACCTTCAATCCGGAAATAAATATCAACCGGCATTAAGTGCAGCTGTATTAAAGGATATAACGGATTTTATTCACGGAAGCAGTGCCGATGCATGCAAGCAAAATATAAAAGCTTTGAATTGCGGTTGCGCAGAATTTAAAGTTGAGAACCCGCAATATGAAACAATAAGCGTTTCATGTAAAATAAAAGTGAAGGATTGTCTTGATGTAAATTTTTATCAGAAACAATTATCTGATGATCTCAAAAATTTTCTCTCGCCCTGGTTAAGCGGCGACGTTTCTAAAATAAATTTTGGCGGAAGATTGCATGTTTCGCAGGTTATATATTTTATTGAACAGCTTTCATATATAGATTACTTAACAAATGCAACCATTCAGCATAAACAAGGCAATACAGTTGTAAACACCACCGATCCTTCACTGGCAATCGCTACCACATCAAGATCAATATTAACTTCTGATGAATCACATACTATTCAATTGGTTTAATGCATGGCAGAACAATTTACCATAGTAAAAAATAATATAAAGCCACTATCACAGGATTATGAGCAGTTGCGCATTTTAGGTTTGAAGTATATCCAGCAATTTTCTAAAGATGTATGGACTGATTATAATGCACATGATCCGGGTATAACAACTTTAGAAATTCTTTCTTATGCTATTACAGACCTGGCTTACCGCACCGGATTACCAATGGAAGATATTCTTGCAAGAGAACCTGGTGATTTAATAAAGGATTTTTTTACAGCAAGAGAAATATTACCATGTAATGCGGTAACGTTTGATGACCTGCGCAAAAAAATAATTGATGTGGAAGGTGTTGAAAACGCATGGGTAGAATGTTACAGTGATGAGCCATGCGCAGATCCTGAAAAAAATCCGGCTTACTTTATTAAGTGCAATAGTTCACCTAAAAGCATTGAAATAAATGCGGAAGAACAGCCAGGTTTCGACGCACAAAACATAAATGGACTTTATAATTTTAATCTTTTGCTGGAAGAAGATGCAGTATTGGGTGATTTGAACATGTTGAGTGTTGACTGGGAAATGAGAGACAATGCCTCAGGCGTTCGCAAAGCATTAATACGTTTTATGTTTCCATTAAGCATAGAAAAAGTTTACCCGCATAAAAAAAACTTAATCACACCAGTTGAAACAATATGTGATTACTCATTAACTAATTATAGTGTTTCTAATATTAATAAAGCTGCAAACACATTCGATCTTGTTTTAAAATTCGGCGGCAGGCAGGTTATTATTAATGGAGTTGCTTTTCAAATTCAGTTGGTACATACAACCGATCTCATATCAGATATTAAAAATCAAATGTGGGCTTATATTTCATCCCCTGTAAATAAAGATAAAAAAGAAGTTAAGGCAAAAGTGTTTTCTGTTTTTGCAGAAAAAGTAAAGAAAAGCTCTTCAATAATTGATAATGTGTATTGCAACTATCAGCGTATAAGAAATTTATGCGAAGATGTAATAAAGATCAGTGTAGTGCCATCACAGCAAATCGCAGTTTGCGCCGATATAGAGGCGGAAAACGGCGTTGATCTTGAAAATATTTTAGGGCAGTTATTTTTTAAAATTGATACCTTTTTCTCACCTCCTGTAAAGTTCTATTTATTAAAAGAATTATTGGATAAAGGGTTGAATACAGAAATTATCTTTGAAGGCCCGTTATTGAAACATGGTTTTATACTTGACGAAGAACTTCAGCAAGTTTCGCTCTTTAGTGAAGTGCATGTTTCTGATCTGTATAATCTTATTATGAGTATTCCGGGTGTAAGAACAGTGAAGTATTTACAGATCACAAATTATTATAACGGGCAGCCGCAAACAGAAGGCGAATTCTGGAAACTGATTTTAAATAAAAACAGTATCACAAACGTTCCTTTACCTTTTGATAAGTTTCATCTCGATCTTGATAAGCTTCGCTCTAAAATTACTTTTTATAAAGGTGACATGCCAATTACTCCAGACAAAGCTGTGGCAACAAGAATTTATAACGATTTGAAAGCCGCAATATCGAAGCCACGCATCAGCCCCGGCCTTTCTGTATTAAATAATATACTTCCGCCTGTTGGTGAAAATTATAAGCTGGATGAATATTATTCCATACAAAATGAATTTCCTTATGTGTATGGTGTAAACAAAGATGGCCCGCCGGCAGAAGCTGATATCGTTCAAAAAACAAAGATGAAACAACTGAAAGGTTACTTATTGTTTTTTGACCAGTTGCTTGCCAATTACCTTGCACAGCTTGCACAAATAAAAAACCTTTTTGCAGTTGGCAATGAAAATGATGATACTTATTTCTGCCAGCCCGTATATGATTTGCCCATGTCTGATGCAACTGGAGATGATAATAAGTATTCAAACAACATACCGGCAACACCAATAATGCCAGATACTGAAATGTTGAACTTTTATGGTACACAAGCTCTGTTAACAAATTTTGCAACACCTGCTTTAATTGCATCGAAAAACATTGATGAAGAAAATTCTTACATAGATGAATGGATAAATTTTATTAATGTAAAAAAGAACGATTACGTTTTAAAGCTGTCGGATTTTATTCAACCCGATAGTGATAAGTTCGAAAGAAGAAATCGTTTTCTTGATCACTTACTTGCAAGGTTTGCAGAAAATTTTACTGATTATGCAGCAATGATGTACAAGTTTACCGGCGATGTTTTAGAAAGCAAGCATAAGAAAACAGCACAGGAAATTGCCGATGATAAAGTTAAATTTTTAGAGAATTATGACGTGTTGAGTTACAATCGCGGTAAAGGGCAATTTTATAAATGTTGCGATGATGATA
>JAFBAF010000280.1 GCA_019247895.1 Parafilimonas sp.
ATAAAACAGGTGGTAGAAACCACCCGTTGTTTGTCTATAATGAGAGAAAGATTAATCTGTGTCAAAGATTATACTTTACAAAACGCAATCGAAAAGTTATGGGATGTAACGAATAAAATGTTGTATAAGTGGTAAGCTTTTATGCAAAGTTTTTTTATTGCATCAGCAACTACGGGTAATAGAAAGATCAAAACAAGGCTTGCAACTGTGCAACAACCCTGCTTACAGGCAAACCCATCACGTTATAAAAATCACCGCGGATTGATTTGATGCCAACTACGCCAATCCATTCCTGTATGGCATAAGCGCCGGCTTTATCATAAGGCTTATATTTATCAACATAGAAAATGATTTGCTCATTAGTTAAGGAATGAAACTCTACTTGTGTTATATCTGCAAAGCTTATTTCTCTTGAACCCTTTAATACAACAACGCCTGTAATCACTTCATGTTTTTTTCCTGCTAAAGATTGAAGAATCGAAATCGCATCATTTCTGTCAATCGGTTTTGTTATTACTTTATTATTTAAAACAACAATTGTATCGGCAGCAATAATTATTGAGTCATCATTTCTTTTTTGCAGGATAGCATTTGCTTTATTGCGTGCAATAAAAACAGGAACTTCATTAATTGCTAAATGTTTAGGATAAGTTTCATCTGTATCGCTTACTTCAACTTCAAAATCAATTTCAGCCCATTCGAGCAACTGTCTTCTTCTTGGTGATTGTGAAGCGAGAATAATTTTTTGCATATTATCAAGTATAAATGCGAAAAAATATCATGGAAAGAATCCCGGTGAACATTACTAATTTTATTAAGCTGCTTAACTTATGAAAATCTTCGGCTGTTTTTGCTTTAAATAATTTTTGAAATACATAAACGAGCGGAGTAATGATCAATAGTAAACAGTATATAGAACTTAGCCACCAGTGTATTTGCAGCATGTATAATATTAATACAACGAGCGCAAGTATTATAGCAGCCATCCATGTAGCTGCATATATTTTAGCTGCATTAAACCCCCACACAATGGGCATTGTTTTGCAGCCATATCTTCTGTCACCATCAATATCTTCCATATCTTTTACTGCTTCACGAATAAGGGAAATAACAAACGCAAAGCCTGTATATAAAAAAGTAATACGAATAATTTTATGAATATTTACATCAGATGGATTTAAAAAAAAGCGTGCTTCGCACCATGTAACTACAAGCACCGTCCACGCTGTTAAAAGCGATATTAGAATATTACCTGACAATAATTTTTTCTTTAACGATATTGAGTAAAGAAATAACAAACACGCACAGGCAAGATTTGAAAAACCAAGTAATGTTACATGTGTTGTAAGATCAAGGTAAAAGCCGATGGCAACACCAAACATACTTAAAAAGAAATGCCATAAGATCGTCCAGCGGCGGCTGATGATCTTTTGAACGATCAATCGTTTAGGTTTATTTATGCGATCAATATTCAGATCAAAATAATCATTGATGATATAACCTGCAGCAGCAATAAACACAGAAGAAATTATCAGCAAAAAAAAATGACCGGGATTTAAACTCGGCTTTTTATTGCTCGCAGCCAACAGTGGTTGCAATACACAATACATAAACAGCAATTGTGTAATGGCAATAAAAATAAGATTTGGCCATCTTATTAAGCGAAAAAATGCTGTAAGTAATTTCAGATTAAAACTTTGAGTGCAAAATAATTAAAGAAAAGTTGAAAAGCTATATTGACCGGGTATTAACATCCAATCTCCATTTACCCTGCAGTTTCATTGTCTTTTCTATCACATCTCTTACACAACCCTCACCGCCCTTTAAAGGTGAAATATATTTTGAGATGCTTTTAACTTCTGCAACAGCATCTGCGGGGCAACAAGCCAATCCGCAATATTGCATTACTTCCAGATCTGGAATATCATCACCCATATATAAAATATCATCTTTTTTTAATTTATGTTCTGATAATACCTCCTGCAACTTTTCAAGTTTGTGTTCAACATTCATAAACACATTTGTTACGCCAAGCTTTAGCAGCCGCTCTTTAACCTGCGGCGAATTGCTTCCCGAAATAATTATAACGGAATAACCGCTTTTTATGGCAAGTTGTAAAGCATAGCCATCCTTTACATGCATTCTCCGCAGCATTAAACCGTTATCTGTTACCAGCAAAGTGCCGTCGGTTAGCACTCCGTCAACGTCAAAAACAAACGTGGAAATGGTTTGGAAGCTTTTAAGCATGATTATCTTTCGCCAAAACTATGTATTTGAAGGATTTAAATTAAAAAACATGCGGGCTTAGAATTTTTTAAAAAAATAAACTAACATTTGTTCGGTTTGTAAAAATATTATATTTTGCATAGCTATTGACGTTTTAAATAGTGTCAATCGGTTGCTTGCTCATAACAAATCCCATCGGTTCCCCGACGGGATTTTTTTTTCAATAAAGTTTGAATGCAAAGAGTGAGCGCTTATATTTGCAGCCCAAATAAAAAAGGGAGTTTAGCTCAGCTGGTTTAGAGCATCTGCCTTACAAGCAGAGGGTCGGCGGTTCGATCCCGTCAACTCCCACAAAAGCTTCGCATAATTGCGGAGCTTTTTTATTTACATGCGGTGAATAAGTAACAATGTCTGCAACTGTTTATATTTTTAATTTTGATGGTGATATGAAACTTACACAGGGTTATCTTGATAAACTGCAACAAATACTTTCCGAAAGCGAATACTCTGTTCGTTATGAACGCGGCACTTTTCAAAGCGGCTGGTGTTTACTTGAACAGAAAAGAATTGTTGTACTGAATAAGTTCCTGGATACTGAAGGGCGAATAAACACATTGCTTGATCTGATCCCCCAGGTAAAAATAGATTTTGATAAGCTTACATTGGAAAGCCAGAAATTATACAGCCAGCTTCTTCCCGTAGAAAATTAAGAGCGGTTTTGTTTTACGCTTGCTAAATGCTTGCAGTAGATTTGCTTTGTGCAGCCAGCAAAACTTACAATCACATTTTTAGGTACAGGTACCAGCACCGGTATTCCTATGATCGGTTGCACCTGCCCGGTTTGCACATCAACCAATCCAAAAGACAAACGGCTGCGCTCAAGTATATTAATTGCATCTTCTTTAAAATCAATTGTGGTTGATACAACGCCTGATTTTCGTTACCAGATGCTGCGCATTCATAATAATAAATTAGATGCAGTGCTTTTCACGCATCCGCATAAAGATCATATTGCCGGTTTGGATGATGTTCGTGCGTATAATTTTTTTCAGCACAAACCGATGGATGTTTATGCCAATGCATTAACTGCCGAAGCATTAAAACGGGAGTTTGCTTATGTGTTCGCGGATAAAAAATATCCGGGCATCCCGCAAATAAATTTGCATACGATTGATGAATCTGCTTTTAAAATTGGCGACATACCTGTTCAGCCATTTATGGTTTGGCATCATAAAATGCCTGTGTTTGGATTTCGTTTTGGAAAGTTTACTTATATTACAGATGCGAATAAAATAGATGAAACGGTAAAGGAAAAAATAAAGGGCTCTGAAGTGATTGTGCTTAATGCTTTGAGAAATGAACAACACATTGCTCACTTCACTTTACAGGAAGCAATTGATTTGGTGCATGAATTAGAAATACCAACAGCATACTTTACGCATATTAGTCACCAATTAGGAAAACACAATGATGTGGAAAAAACTTTACCGCCGGGCATTCACCTTGGTTATGACGGATTAGAGTTGCATGTGTAATATTTTTCAACTCTGCTTATGCAAAAAAATACTTTAGCTGAATGGTTTAGATTTTCCAAGCGGGAAAGAAACGCAAGTTTTATTTTACTTTTTATAATAGCGCTTGTAATCGTTCTTCCGTATTTGGTGCCTGCCAAAAAAGCACAAATAAGTATTGATAAAGATGTGCAGCAACAGCTGGATGCTTACCTGCAGGATCATCCGTCTTCAACCAATCAATCCACTTATGCAGCATCAATTGATACAACTATTAATGATACTGTAAAAACACAATTATTTTTCTTCGATCCAAATATTTTAAACGAAGAAGGTTTTAGAAAACTTGGACTGCCTTTAAAAACAGTTCATACAATAATCAATTACAGAACAAAAGGCGGGTATTTTAAATCACCGGAAGACATTCGTAAAATTTATGGACTTTCAAAAACCGAGGCGGACAGGCTGATTCCTTATATCAAAATTCAATCAACTAATACAAAACAAAAAGAAACATCCGGGCAAGAGCAACAAGTTATTAATACAACAACACACCAATATAAAAAGATAAATATCAATACAGCAACTGCCGATGATTGGAAAACATTTCCCGGTATTGGTGATGTATTAGCAAACCGCATAATTAAGTTTAGAACCAGTATTGGCGGCTTTAAATCGGTTGAACAGGTTGCAAAAACTTATGGATTAGGCGACAGTGTTTTTCAGGCTATAAAGCCTTATTTGTATATAAATGATGCTGAAAATAAATAAACCAAATATTTGTTTGAATAGGCTGTAATCCTCTATTTTTGCCAGCTAACAATTGTTAGTTTTCCAAAATGATGGTAGAAGAAATCACGCAACAGATAGCAGAAACCGCAAAAAATTTTGCCGCTCAGCATATTAAGCCGCATGTAATGGAATGGGATGAATCGCAGGAATTTCCGGCGCATATTTTTCATGAAATGGGTGCGCTTGGATTGATGGGTGTTTTGGTGCCAGAAGAATATGGCGGCTCAGGATTAGGTTATACAGAATACAAAGCAATTATTGAAGAAATTTCAAAAGTTTGCGGTTCAATCGGCTTGAGTTTGGCGGCACATAATTCGCTTTGCACCGGTCATATTTTGGCTTTTGGCAATGAGGAACAAAAAAATAAATACTTGCCCAAACTGGCAAGTGGCGAATGGATTGGGGCCTGGGGTTTGACTGAACCAAATACAGGCAGTGATGCAGGCAACATGAAATGCACTGCCATAAAGAAAGGTAATGAATGGATTTTAAACGGAACAAAATCGTGGATCACACATGGCAAAAGCGGAAACGTTGCTGTGGTAATTGCAAGAACCGGCGAACCACGTTCTAAAAATAATGCTACAGCTTTTATTGTTGAACGCGGCACCAAAGGTTTTTCAGGTGGAAAAAAAGAAAATAAGCTGGGCATGAGGGCCAGCGAAACTGCCGAAATGATTTTTGATAATTGTGTTATCCCTGATGAAAACAGGTTAGGTGAAATTGGCGATGGTTTTAAACAATCAATGAAAGTGCTGGACGGCGGAAGAATTTCCATTGCATCATTGGCGTTAGGAATTGCTAAAGGTGCATTTGAAGCTGCAGTAAAGTATAGCAAAGAACGTTACCAGTTCGATCAGCCTATTTCAAACTTCCAGGCAATAAGCTTTAAGATCGCTGATATGGCGACCGAAATTGATGCCGCCGAACTTTTAATTATGCGTGCTTGTGATTTAAAAAACAATCATAAAAAAGTTACACGCGAATCGGCAATGGCAAAATATTTTGCCAGCGAAGTAGCCATGAAAGTAGTAAATGACGCAGTGCAAATTTTTGGCGGTAACGGTTACACAAAAGAATTTCCCGTAGAAAAATTTTATCGTGATGCAAAGCTCTGCACGATCGGCGAAGGCACATCAGAAATACAAAAAATAGTTATAGCAAGAGAAATTTTGCAAAAATTTTAAACGGGCAATGTTTTTAACGGCTGAGGTTATTCTTAGCCTTGTATTTTACAAATCACCTAATTGCGGCCGCATAATAATTTCTTCAACACAAGCCTGCGGTGAAAGCAGGGAAGCTGCATAAATCATGTTTGCAACATCATTAACCTCCATAATTCTTTCAGGTTTTACATCCGTATTGCTCCAGCTATCCGTATAAACAGCGCCAGGAATTATTGCTGTAACTTTTATGTTGAATGGCTTTAACTCTTCACGTAAATTTTTACTAAAACCGAGCAAAGCAAATTTACTGATACTGTAACTGCCGCCGTTTTTATATGCCGCTAAAGAAGCAATTGAGCACATATTAAAAATATGACCTGATTTTGCATCGATCATTTTTGACAGAACTGTTCGTGTAAGATGATAAGCGCTGTTTAAATTTGTCTGCATCATCGCTTCAAACACGCCATCTTTTTCCGCATGAATACTGCCTGGCAAAAAGCTTCCTGCATTATTAACTAAAACATCGGGCGTTCCATTTTGCAAACAAAAATTTCCGAATGCAATGGCGTTTTCTTTTTTACTGATGTCAATTGCCATAACGTTTATTGTGCAATCTTTATATTTTTCTTCGAATTCCTGTTTTGTTTTATTCAGCACAACTTCATTTCTCGAACATAATAAAAGATGATTTCCTGCAGCCGCAAATTGTTCTGCAATTGCTTTCCCTAAACCTTTTGACGCACCTGTTATAATCACGCTCATAATAACCCCAACCCCTAAAGGAGAGTTTAATTAATTAAATTTGTTGTGACATTGCAAGCTAAACTAAACATATAATCTGTAAACATTTTTATTTGTCACACACTCAATACAAACATTTATTTTTTGATCTCGATCACACTTTATGGGATTTTGAAACAAATGCAAAAGAAACATTTAGTGAATTGTATTTGAAATATGATTTGCAACAAAAAGGTATTAACGATTTTGATTTATTCTTTAATCGTTATTCATTTCATAACGAAAGATTGTGGGATCGTTATACAAAAGGATTTATTAAACAGGAAGAGCTGCGCTGGAAACGTGTTTGGCTTACACTGCTGGATTTTAAAATTGCGGATGAAAATTTGGCGCGGGAAATGTCAGTTGATTTTTTAAATGGATTGCCCAACAGGAAAAACTTATTTCCGTACACAATTGAAATTCTGAATTATCTTATCAATAAAAATTATGTGCTGCATTTAATTACAAACGGGTTTGAAGCCGTTCAACACAGCAAATTAAAATACAGCAATCTCACCAAATTTTTTACTGAAGTTGTTACATCAGAACAGGCGGGAAGTTTAAAGCCGAACAAAGAAATTTTTGAATTTGCATTGAAAGTTGCAAAAGCAACCATTGAAGAAAGCATAATGATCGGCGATAATATTGAAGCAGATATTAAAGGTGCAATGAATGCAGGTTTTGATACGATCTTTGTAAATCACTTGCATGTTGAAACAAAGGTGCAACCAACTTATACAATTTATCATTTAAAGGAGTTGGAAGAAATTTTTTAAAATAGTTATTTATGGCAGAAGATTTAAAAATTATCGAAGGCACAAAAGAAGATCAATACAAATCTTTATTACCGCAAATAAAGGGTTTACTGGAAGGCGAAACAGATATTGTTGCAAACCTTGCAAATGTTGCCGCTGCATTAAAAGAACAATTCAAATGGCTGTGGATTGGTTTTTATCTTGTAAAAAATACTGAACTGGTTGTTGGTCCGTTTCAGGGCCCTGTTGCCTGTACAAGAATAAAAAAAGGCAGAGGTGTTTGCGGCACAAGCTGGGCTGAAGCGAAAACAATTATTGTTGAAAACGTTGAAAAATTTCCTGGCCATATTGCATGCAGCAGTTTATCAAGGTCAGAGATTGTTGTTCCGATATTTAAGAACAATGAAGTAATTGGTGTATTGGATGCAGATAGCGAATTGCTCAATCATTTTAATGAAACAGATAAAAAATATCTTGAAGCAATTATAAATGAGATCAGCTTTGATTAAGTGAAGCGATAACACTAACTCCGCTTTTTACAATTTGCCCAAGTTGCACTTCTATTTTGGCATTTACAGGAAGCAAAACATCAACACGGCTTCCAAACTTTATAAATCCAAATTCTTCGCCCTGCTTAAAACTTTTACCCGGCAAAGCATAATTGCAAATGCGTTTTGCCAAAGCACCGGCAATTTGCTTCACCAAAATTGTACCATTAGAATTTTCTAAAACTATACTATGCCGCTCATTTAAAACGGAAGATTTAGGATGCCAGGCAACCAAATATTTTCCTTTATGATAATGATTATATACAACAGTCCCATCCATTGGAACACGGTTGACATGCACATTAACAGGGCTCATAAAAATGCTTACCTGTATACGCTCATCATGAAAATATTCATCATCTTTTATTTGCTCAATAACAACAACTTTTCCATCTGCAGGCGCAACAATTTTTGATTCAGAAAAAGTAAGTTCACGTCTTGGTATGCGAAAAAAAAGTGTGATGAATATGAACGTTACAAAACTTGCCAGGAATATTAAATAAGCAAGCCATAATAAACTATCAGCAAAAAAATTAAAACAAAGAATATTTATAATTACAAAAACCAGGGCGCTTATTCCAATTATCCTGTATCCTTCACGGTGAATTGTCATAACAAAGATTACTGCAAATATATAAACAAGCAAAGCGGTATTTAAAGAAAGAGTTTTAAATACAGCCAAACAAGAATTGTGGCAAATAAAAGCGAATCAAACCTGTCTAAGAAGCCGCCATGGCCCGGCATAATATTTCCGCTGTCTTTTACATTGGCTAATCTTTTTAATTTGCTTTCAAACAAATCCCCATATATACCCGCAACGCAAGTAATTACTGAAATAATAATTAATTGCAACACATCTGCATTTATTAAAAAATAACCGCAGAAAGTAACGGTTATCACGGCCAGTAAAACGCCGCCAATTGTGCCTTCCCATGTTTTTTTTGGCGAAACAGAAGAAAGCTGCGTTTTGCCAATTAATGAACCTACGAGGTAAGCCATCGTATCGTTTATCCAGATGGTTATAATTATAAACAGCGGCAGAATCAATCCTAAATCAATACCAAAAAAATTCCCGAAGATCATACCTTCCGAACGCAACTGCATCATACAACCACAACTGAACGGTATATACAGCAAGCCGAATATTGATATCAGTAAAGCTTTAAGATTATATCTTTTACTGCTTATGATTTGGGTAATTAGCAAGACAAATACACTAATTATCATAAGATATAAACCAGCCATACTTAATTTAAAATCATCAATTATATATGCATTATTAGTCATCCAAAAAATAAAACCCCATCCGGCAAGCATTGCACTTATTATATGTAAAAGAGAAACACTTTTATAAACAGTGAAAATTTTACGGGCAAGTTTCTGGTATTCTATCCAGCAACCAAAATGTATAATTGAAAACAATATTAAAAAAGACCATTGATCTATCAACAATCCGCACAGCATTATAATTACAAATACAACCGATGTTAACGTTCTTGTTTTGAAAGCTTGCAGATTCAGCGCCATACGTGTAATAAAAATTGAAGATAAAAGAAACTCGCATTATTTTTAATCATCATTACCTGAATGATAATTTAAAAAGATGAATGCAATAGGTAATTTAATATGGTTAATAGCCGGCGGCTTTTTTTCAGCACTTGGGTATTTTATAGTGGGTTTTGTTTTTTGCGTGACTATTATCGGCATTCCATTCGGTATTCAATGCTTTAAAATTGGAATGCTCGTATTAATGCCGTTTGGCAAAAAAATCGTTACTACTTCGTCTTCCGGCGGTTGCCTTACACTTTTATTTAATCTTATTTGGATTGTAACCGGTGGTTTATATACTGCATGCATTCATTTAATATTTGCATTTTTACTTTTTATAACCATCATCGGCATTCCGTTTGGAAGGCAACATTTAAAATTAGTTGAATTAACTCTGGCACCTTTTGGCAAAACGATAGTTGATGCTTAAAAGTTTTCGATCAAATAAACATGCAAGCCGTCATCTTTTAAAACATATAACTCGTCCATCAACTTTTGAATTTTTTTTGCATTCGTTAATATTGGTTGTAAAGTATAAGCAGCTTCTTTAAAAACATTAACGGTATAAACATGTATTGCAGTATTATCAAATCCTAAAATTGAATTTTTAATGATTTGAATATCGTTCCAGTTTAACAATGCAATACTTTGCTTCAATGCGCCGTAGTAATCAAATATTTTCAGCCCGGATTTTTTATTATATAAATAAATATAACCGCTGTAATCAATTATTTTTTCAGGAATAAAAGTTGAATCAAAAATTGTTCGCAGGTCTGGCGTTGATAGCAACGTAGTTCCGTTATCATCAATTTTTTTTAATTTATTTTCTACGTCATCAAAAACCCAGTAATTATTATCATAACTAACGGCAACTGCATGCGCCTGTATTATTCCATACTTACGAAGATCAATTGTGTTTATATTTTTTAAAAACCTGTCGAGCACAACAATAGTCGCATAATCCTTATAGTAAACAATTATTTTTAATGAATTACTTACATCCATCGAATAGATGTCGCCAAACCTTTTTAGTGCATTTGCAACTGCAATCGAATCGCCTTTTTCATTTATTTTTTTTATTTGATTATCTGCATTTATCAAATAAATATTGTTGAGATTATCAACATAAAAATTAGTGTACGTTCCTTCTATAAACGCTTGCTGTGTAAGATGAATAACAGAATCACTTTGTGCTTTTGCGTTAAAAACAATCAATGAAAGTAAACAAATGAATATAAAATTTAATCTTGCCATTTTTTTAATTCAACTGTGTTGCCATCAAAAACTGCGTAAGTAAATTGGGTTATCCAGTCACCCAAATTTATATAAACCGAATTATCGTTTAGTGGAATAACAAGCGGCAAATGGCGATGACCAAAAATAAAATAATCAAAATGTTGTTTTGACAATTCTTTGCGACTGAAAATAACCAGCCATTCTTTATCTTCTCCTAAAAAAATCGCATCTGATGAACCGGTTTTTTGCCTGCTTTTTCTGCTGAAGTAATTTGCCAAAGACATTCCTAAAGTAGGATGCAACTGGCCAAACAACCATTGACAAAATTTATTTCTGAATATTTTTTTTATGAATTTGTAGCCGTGATCTCCCGGCCCTAACCCATCCCCATGGCCGATAAAAAAACTTTTGTCATTCCAGGTAAAGGTTTTAGGCTCGAAGTAAACCGGAATGCCTAACTCAGTTTGAAAATAACTGCGCATCCACATGTCGTGATTGCCGGCAAATAATATAACCGGGATTCCGCTATCAGTAAGTTCTGCAAGCTTACCTAACAACCGCACAAAATGTTTTGGTACCACAGTTTTATATTCATACCAAAAATCAAAAATATCTCCGGCTATAATTATTTCCTGGGCATCATGTTTTATATGATCGAGAAATGAAACAATTTTTTTTTCTCTTACCAAGCTTGAGGCAAAATCAGGGGCGCCCAGATGAAAATCGGAGAAGAAATAAATTTTTTTACCGGGCGATATATTCATTAAAAAATAATTCCTGTAAAATAGTTAACCTGCCTTGAAAGCAAATTAATCAAGAAAATCATCATCATCTTTTTTGGCATGCTTTGTAAAAGCTTTTTCAATAGCGCCGCCAAACATGGGGAATTTACTTTTTGCAAAATCCTTTACAATGGTAATTGCCTGCCAGGCTTGTTTTTCAGTAAGGCCAGCTTCACTTTGTAATTTTTCAATAAGTTCCTGCATAGATTTATTTTGAAGAGGACAAATTTAATTCGCTAAAATTAATTTAAACAACAAAGATGCGGTTAATCAGCAGTTACTTTAAATTATATATCTTTAAATTAACTACTGAAGTATCTTGCTTTTTTCAAACTAACATACATGCGCTGTTTACAAGTTTTCTTTTTCATTTTCATGCTTTGCAGTTCTATTAATATATCAGCACAAAACATAGAAACAGACAGCTTAAAGAAACAGTTGAAAATTGAAGAAGATGATCAAAAGCGCGTAGGTATTTTAGAAAGTTTAAGTTATGCGTACTTGTCAATGTCGCCTGACACCGCGTTGCAATATGCTTTACAGGGATTGCAATTGGCGCAGGATATTCAATTTTTAAGAGGACAAGCTATTTGCATAAATGCGATCGGTAATGTGTATTTCCACACAGGCGATAATGCAAAGGCCCTGGAAATGTATTTTCAGTATTTACAGATTAAAGAGAGCCTGAAGGATACTAAAAATCTTTCAGTCGCATATTTCAATATTGCCAGCGCTTATACTGAAGAAGAAGATTACCGGCACGCATTAGACTATCTTTTTAAAGCTAAAAAAGAAGACGAATCAGCAAAAGACAGCGCTGCGGTTTTATACGACATGTATAGTTTAGGCAGCATTTACCTGCGCATGAAAAAGAATGATTCTGCAAAATACTATATGGACAAAGCGTATGAGTATGTATTACGATTGGATGATAAAAATATGATCGGCGCTGTGTTAAATACTTATGGAGAATTATATTTTGAATTAAATGATTCAGCGAAAGCTGCAAACTATTATAAACAAAGTATTCCGAAAGCAGAAGAAGTTGAAGATTATGAAGTACTGAATGCAGATTATTTTGGCTTAGGAAAAGTGTATGATAAAAAGGGAATGCCCGATTCTGCTATTTTCTATACACGCAAAGCTTTTAAAATAGCGATAGATGCACCTTTCTTTAAACAGGCACTTGAAACAAGCGAATTTCTTACCACGCTTTTTAAAGCGAAGAACAAATACGACAGCGCTTTTCATTACCAGGAGATGAGTATTTCAATAAAAGACAGTTTATTTAATGTAGAAAAATTAAAGAAAGTGCAGGAACTTAAACTGCAGGAACAACAACGGCAACAGGCAATTGCAACAGAACGCATAAAATATCAAAATAATATTAAATTGTTTATAGCAATTTTTATTGCTATTATTATTCTAATAATCGCTGTTTTACTTGGAAGAAGCAACAAACAAAACAAGAAAGCAAATCTTTTACTAACAGAACAGAAAGAAAAAGTTGAAAGTACATTGCTCGAATTAAGAGCTACACAGGCGCAGCTTATTCAATCAGAAAAAATGGCTTCGCTTGGCGAATTAACAGCGGGCATTGCACATGAGATACAAAACCCTTTAAACTTTGTAAACAATTTTTCTGAAGTAAATAATGAATTGATAGATGAATTAAAAAATCAAAAATCAAATTTGAAAATTGAAGAACAGGACGAAATATTAAGCGATATTTTTCAAAATAATGAGAAGATAGCATTTCATGGTAAACGTGCTGATGCAATTGTAAAAGGAATGTTGCAGCATTCAAGAAAAAATATAGGGCAAAAAGAATTGACTGACATCAACGCTTTGTGTGATGAATACTTAAGACTGAGTTATCATGGTTTGCGGGCAAAGGATAAATCATTTAATGCAGAAATGAAAACCATGTTTGATGAAACCGCAGGAAAAATAAATGTAGTGCCGCAGGATATCGGCCGTGTGTTGTTAAATCTTTTTAATAATGCTTTTTATGCTGTAAATCAAAAAAAGAACACTGAAAACGCAAAATCAAATATAGAATATAAGCCGGTGGTTTTTGTTGAAACAAAGAAAACTGACACTGGAATTGAAATAAGAGTTGAAGACAACGGCAGTGGAATTCCCAAACACATAATTGATAAAATATTTCAACCTTTTTTCACAACAAAACCAACTGGTGAAGGAACAGGTTTGGGATTAAGTATAACATATGATATTATTACCAAAGAACATAACGGAACAATTAGCGTAACCAGCACCGAGGGCGAAGGCACAAAATTCATTATTCAATTGCCGGCGGAATAATTTAAAAATCTCCATGTATAATTTCTCAAATTAATGTGTTAGCGCAGTGTTATAAACGCTGCAGCAATTAATCTTTTTCTTACTCCTGTATCTAACTATTACTAAACAAAAAAAGAAAACAGTATGAAAAAGATTTCAATTGTATTGTTTTCAGTTATCATGGCTTTAAGCGCATCTGCACAGAAAGTAGTAGTGCATTCGATAGTGCCTGTGGGTCCGCGAATAGCGTATTATCATCCATATTACTGGCATCCGTACTATGGATTTAATTACGCATGGTATTATGGCCATCCCGCATATTACTATAATCGTCCTACAAAACTTGACAGGCAGATCCAGGATATTGAAAACGAATACAGCGACCGGATTAGTTCCGTTAGGGCAGATGATAGTTTAACACATCATGAAAGAAGAGTTAAGATCCGCGAATTAAGACATCAACGCGATCAGGCTATTAATGATGCGAAGAAGAACTATTACAAACAGTACGAAAACTAAATAAAAAAAGCTCCGTTTCCGCGGGGCTTTTTTATTACTATGAGTGGAATGAAAGATATTTAGTTTGTACATTTAACTCTTTCATCTATTACATTGCCAATGAAACATGCACTAAAATTAATTGTTTGCTTATTAGTGTTTCAACATTGCACAGCACAACAAACTACTGATCCGGAAATAAATAACATTGCGGAAAATTTACTTAAAAACATTAATGCTGCTGATAAACAAAAAGTATTACTTGTAACCGACAGAAAAATTTATTCTGTTGGCGAAACAATTTACTTTAAAGCATTTCTTACTGACTCTATTAATGGTTATATACAATCAAATCCGCAAATTTTATATGTTGATTGGGTTGATAAAAAAGACAGGATAATTGACAGGCTTATATTAAATAATGGAAGCTTTAAAACAAGCGGACAGTTTGCATTGCCTGATTCTTTGCCTGAAGGCTTTTACTGGTTGCGTGCTTACACAAAAGCAATGCTGAAAAGCAATATCAATAATATTGCGGTTATGCCCGTGTATATTTCAAATGGCAAAAAATTAAGAAATACAAGCGCAGTGCCCAACAAGGCAGACGATAAACCTGTCTTGAAAATTTATCCGGAAGGAGGGAATGTTATTTCCGGCTTAAATTCAGTTGTTGCTTTGTCTGCCAAAGATCAAAGTGGAGAACCGCTAATAATTTCAGGTATAATCAAGGATAAACATAACACTACGGTATCAAGTTTTACAACAAATAAATTTGGGCTTGCACAATTTTCTTATTTACCTGAATGGTTTAATAATTATAAGGTATTCGTAAAACATAACGATGATTACGATTCAGCCGGTTTATTGCCAAAAGTAAATTTTTATGCCGGCCAAATTGCTGTTACGGAACAAAACAATAATAACATAACTGCAAGAATAGCGCTTGAAGATTCGATTTATAACCCAGGCTTTACAAGTTATGTAATAGCAGTAAGTAAAGGCAATTTATGTTTTGCAAGTGTTGGAAAAGGAATGTACACAGTTAATATTCCGGTATCAAAATTTCCTGCTGGTATTGCCACATTTTATTTGGTGAATAAAAACGGAGAGATACTAAGCACACGGAATGTATATATAAAGAAAGAAAATTATCATCTTGCAATTCAGCCTGGTAAAACAAACTATACTGCCAGGGAAAAAGTGAAACTGGATTTTAAAATTACTGATGCAGGCAATCAACCGGTAGTGGCTTCATTAAGCTTATCTGTTGCGGCACAAAATGTAGTAGATACAAGTTTAAAAACTTTTCAGGTTGATACATTACAGGATCTTTCACAGCAAGACGCAGATCTTATTATGCTTACACAGGAAAAAATCCATTCTTTGTATGTTGATTCAAGTAATATAAGTGAGAATGATTCTTCTTTTATTTTAAGTGGGAAAGTTTTGAATCTTAAAGATGAACCCATTGAAAATGCGGTTGCCACAATTCTTTCTGATAAACCTGTTGTTATTGCTGAAACAGATACTTTGAATAAGAACGGAAAATTTAAATTTTGGCTTCCGCTTTATACTGATAAAACACAATTCACGTTTCAGCTGAATGACTTTTCGGGTAAACAAATAACCTCGTATCAAATAGCTTTTGATAACGATTCTGCACTTCATTTTTCTACACCTGCTTATTTAAAAAAGACTTTTTTTCTTGGTGCAAATATTCAATCAATAAAAGCACACTTTTCTGCGCTTGATTCTATAGCTAATAGCAATCAATGGCTAAAACCTGTAACAGTAAAAGGATACGCAAATGATATAAAGGATTATGATAGTACAAGAAGAGTAAGCCGGTTTTCTCATATAATTACACGAGACATGATTGGTAACGGGCCGGGTATGGCCGGGAACGCGTTATTAAATGTTCCGGGTATCCGTTTAATGAACGGATATGTTATTGTAGGATCGCCAAACGGATTTTCTGATGTTACTGCAAGAGATGAACCCTTGGTAGTATTAGATGGTGTAGAGATGAGCGTAGCTCAAGGATACACAGAAAATTCAAAAGGAAGTCCTGTTACAAATTTTCTTAATTCCCTGCCTGTGAGAACCATAGATTTTATCGAAGTGCTGAGTGGACCCGAAGCTGCCGCGTACGGTATGGAAGGCGCGAAAGGAGTCATAATAGTTAATACAACCCAAAAAGTTGATGTGTTGACAACTGCCTCCGGGTTAAAAAAATTTTATCCTCAGGGGATTTATATTGAAAAGCCATTTGAAATGCCTGATTATACCATTAAGCAAAATCAAAAATCTAAGGCACCGGATTTACGTAAAACAATTTATTGGAATGGAAATATTATTACAGACAAAAATGGTGAAGCCTCCGTTGAATTTTTTGCTGCTGATGAAGCCACAACTTATGTTGGCGTTATTACAGGCGTAACAATAAATGGCGATAATATCTATCAAACATTTACTATAAGCAGGAATTAAAGAATAAATTGCTTAGTCCACCAAATCTGCAGCAGCAGTTGGTTCTACCCAGGCGCCATATTCTTTTATAATATTGATCAGTTCATCAACAGCTACGGAACTATCTACATTACGTTTAATAACTTCTTTGCCTTTGTATAAAGTGATCTTTCCAACACCACTTCCAACATAACCAAAATCCGCATCCGCCATTTCCCCGGGTCCGTTTACAATGCAACCCATGATTGCAATTTTTACACCTTTTAAATGATTGGTTACAGCACGAATTTTGGCTGTTGTTTCCTGCAGGTCAAATAAAGTTCTGCCGCAACTTGGACAACTAATGTATTCTGTTTTTGAAATGCGTGTTCTGGTTGCCTGTAAAATTGAAAATGAAGTTGAATTTATAAAATGGTGATTGTTGGTAACAGGAATATAATTGCGGCCACTGAGTTTTATATTGTGCATTTTTTTCGGATCGTTCATTAGCCAAATGCCATCACCAAAGCCATCCAATAATAAAGCACCTGCTTCGGCAGAAAATTGTATCAGTTGCTCATCAACTGATGTGCAATTACTTTCAATGCAGATAATAACAGGTGCTTTAATATTACGCTCCATCAACTCAATTACAGTATGGCGAACATCTGCCATGCTGCTTTTACTGCTTGAATACAAACACAAAACAGCCGTTGTGTCTGTAGCTATCAAATCAAATATTTTTTGTTTGATGTTTTTATCAATCGTATGAACATCTATTGCAATAAAATTTTGCCTGGAAGATTTTTCAGATACTTCTAAATATTCAACACCTTCAAAAAGCGGAAATATAACATCGCTTAATTGTTGATTTGCCAGCCATTTTTTTGCACTGCAGATTACTTTTAAAGTTCCCGGCAGGTGAAAATCTAAAATTTTATCAGCTGTATAAATATAATCTGCAGCAGAATCACCGATCTTCCATTTATCTGTTGTTGCATCATAATTATATCCAACAGCTTTTAAATCTTCCGCCGCTATTTTTTCTTTCTGCATAAAATCTGCAACCACAATCGGAACTAATGCCCCGCCAATATTATCCACTTCATGCGTGCGCCTGCGTTTGTATTCAAACGGATTATAAGGAAGATGAATAACCTCGGTTTGCAAATCCGGTTTTTGATTTTTCACCTTTAACTTTTGGCTTACCGAATGCAGTAAATTATTTATCGGAGATTGATGATTTCTGTTTTCATAGCGCTTCACCAAATCTTTGCAAACGGGAATTTCAAATTCCGGATCTTCAGTCAGCGAAACACGAATGGTATCACCTAAACCATCTTCCATTAAAGTGCCAATACCAACTGCACTTTTAATTCTGCCGTCTTCGCCATCGCCGGCTTCTGTAACACCGAGATGCAAAGGATAACATTCGCCAAATTCTTCAAACATTGTATTTACCAGTAAACGATACGCTTCAACCATTATAAGCGTATTGCTTGCTTTCATGCTTAATACAATATTGTGATAGTTCTCATTTCTCGCAATGCGCAAAAATTCCATCGCACTTTCAACCATTCCCATCGGTGTATCGCCATAACGGCTCATTATTCTGTCACTCAATGAACCATGGTTTGTACCGATGCGCATTGCCGTTCCGTATTCTTTACAAATTTTAATTAATGGTGTAAAGCGGTCATGAATGCGGTCAATTTCTTCGGCATATTCTGCACCAGTATATTCTATCTGTTCAAATTTCTTCTTGTCAACATAATTGCCCGGGTTCACCCTAACTTTTTCAACAATGCGTGCTGCAATTTCTGCGGCATTAGGTGTAAAATGAATATCTGCAACAAGCGGCGTTTTATAACCACGTTTGCGCAATTCATTTTTTATGTTGAGTAAGTTTTCTGCTTCGCGTTTTGATGGTGCTGTAATTCGAACCAACTCTGCACCTGCTTCAATACAGCGGATAGATTGTTCAACTGTGGCGATGGTATCCATCGTATCTGTCGTTGTCATTGTTTGCACACGAACAGGATGAAGATTGCCTAACAATAAATCACCAATTTTTACTTCAAGTGTTTTTAAGCGGCTGTATTCCGTAAGCGAATTACAATATACCTGCATAAATGCAAAGTTACGCATTCATAAATGTTAGAGTTTGAAAAGCCGTTTCCTTATATTGATTTTCTTTTTAAGATTAATTTTTATTGTAACATTTTTTTGAAAAAGTTAAAATCTTAAATCCAACGGTATAACTGTTACGTAGCTAAGCAATGCTTTAAAAATTTCATTAACCTAAAAATTTGCTTTATGCGTATGAAAAATTTACATACACACTGCCGAAGATTTGTAGTGACTTGTATGTTATTGGCTGCCCTGGCTATAAGGGCTGATGCCTCGTCTCACAGGGAAGCGCCCCTGATTTCAAATGATCCTTTGGCTGACAACACAGACGTGTATGCTTTCAGAAGCCCGGACAATCCAAACACCATCACTATCATCGCCAATTACATTCCGTTTGAATTGCCGGAAGGCGGCCCTAACTATTATACGTTTGGTGAAAACATCCGCTACGAAATTCACATCAAGAATAAAACCACAACAACAGGCGATGACATAACTTACCGGTTTACGTTTACTCATGTAAATGAAGACCCGACTACTTTCTTCAACATAAGATTAGGCAAACAAAATTTAAAAACTACTTACACATGTGAAAAAAGTATTGATGGTGGTAAAACCTTCGTAACTATAGTAAGTAATGGAAATGTGCCTCCGCCAAATATTGGTCCTCGTTCAATTGGTAACGCTACTGTTGGTTTAGATACGGCTTACAACCAGCTTATAAAAAATGCTATTGCAACTACAGCAGAAAAAGAAAAAGTGTTTTGCGGCCCTGCCGATGATCCGTTCTTTGTTGATTTAGCTGGTGCTTTTGATGTAGGAAGTTTCAGGCCGGAAGGTAACAGTGTTAATGCACCAAAAGATGGCCTTGCAAGATTTAATGTGCACACTATAGCCTTGCAAATTCCTATTAAGCTTTTACAGAAAGATGGCAAAAGTGTAAACCAGGCAATAAATATTTTAGATCCTGATTTTGTTATTGGTGTGTGGGCAAGTGCAAGCCGGCAGCAGATAAAAACATTAAAAAATAATGGAACACAGGATTTTTCCGGCGACTGGGTACAGGTTTCCCGCTTGGGTATGCCACTTACCAATGAAGCTGTTATTCCCGTTGGCATGAAAGATATGTGGAATACAAAATATTCCAGCAGCACAGGTGACGCATCATTCGTTCCGTACTTTGAAAATCCTGAGTTGGCTTTGTATATGGATGACAGCCAGTTTGGGGGTGCAGTGCCCTCTTTATCCGCATTACGTATTCAAACAAATTCTTTAGGCACTTATGATTTTCGCAATGGCAAGCCTGGCTTATATCCTTTAAAGGGAACTTCTGCTGTTGCGGGCACTGCGCTGGATGATGCACAATTCGGAACTATTTTATTGCCGGATAATCACAGCCCGCGTGCGGTTGATATTCTTCCAATATTTTATACAGGCGTTCCAAACGAAGCACCTTACCAGCTTGCAACTGGCAAAGCAGGTAATCCACTGGCCTCGGGAAAACCTTTCATTAATAATTTTTTACCAACGTTAAGTGATATGCTTCGCCTGAATATGGCTGTACCTGTAACACCAAGAAACAGTCCTGACTTTAGCAGCGATGGCCTTATAAAAGCAGCAGTGTTGGGATTGACTGATTCAAGATTTGATGCAAATGCAAATCTTCAATTTATACCAAACATGGATGGTTTTCCTAACGGAAGAAGACTGGAAGATGATGTTACAACAATTGAATTGCAAGCCGTGAGCGGTGTTGCATTGGCGGCAATTGGTTTATGGTATGATGATTATAATGGTAGTGGAAGCCCCGTTACACCAGATCTTATAAATGTACTTTCATTTACTGCGGGGCCAACACAAAACGATACTGCATTCAAGCCACACTTTCCTTATGTACAAACACCGTGGAGAGGTTTTGATCACACAATACAAGCAAGGTTTTAAACCAATAAAAATATTTTTATGAAGAGAAGTATAAAATTTTTCGCAGGTATGATCGCTTGCTTTATTGTAAGCCATTATACGTCGTACGCTTCATCTCATCGTGAAGCGCCATTGATCTCGAATGATCCGCTTGCAGATAATACCGACCTGTATGTTTTTCGCAGCCCTTGTGATACAAACAAAGTGGTTATGATCGCTAATTATATTCCATTCGAGCATCCTGCAGGCGGCCCCAATTATTATAATTTTGGTGAAGGAATTCGTTATGAAATTCACATTGACAACAATACGGCAACGCCCGGAGATGATATTATTTATCGTTTCACTTTCAAACAAAAAAATGAAGACCCGACTACGTTCTTCAATATCAGGCTCGGAAAACAAAATTTAGAAGATACTTATAAATGCGAAAAAAGCACAGATGGTGGTAAAACATTTGAGACTATTGTAAGCAGTGGTTTGGTACCTCCTAATAATATCGGGCCCAGGTCAATCAATAATTCAACCGTTGGCTTAGGCACGTCATATGGAGATTTAATGAATGCAGATATTGCTACTGCTTCAACCGGAGAAAAAATATTCTGCGGTCCTGTTGATGATCCTTTCTTTGTTGATTTAGGTGGTGTGTTTGACGTAGGTAATTTCAGGCCTGTAGGCCGGGATGGACTTGCTAAATTCAATTGCCATTCTATCGTAATTCAAACATCTATTCCAAGCCTGCAAAAAGATGGTAAATCAACAAAAAAAGCAACGAGCATTTTAGATCCTGATTTTGTGATTGGTGTGTATGCATCAGCAAGCCGAAAAAAGATCACAACATTTAATTCTGAAACAGGTGAAAATGATTATTCAGGAAACTGGATACAGGTTTCAAGGTTAGGAATGCCATTAACGAATGAAGTTGTTATCCCGATTGGAGATAAAGATGAATGGAACGCAACTGATCCATCAAAAGATAAAAAATTCGAAGAGTATTTTGAAAATCCTGAACTGGCTTTATATATGGATGACAGCCAGTTTGGTGGCGCCGTTCCGGGTCTTTCGCAATTGCGCATTCAAACAAACTCCCTGGGTGCATATGATTTCCGCAACGGCAAAAAAGGTTTATTTCCGTTAAAGGGTTCATCTGCTGTTGCAGGTACTGCGTTGGATGATGCGAATTTTGGTACACTGTTATTACCTAATAATCATAGTCCGCGTGCAGTAGATCTATTACCTATATTTTTAACTGGCGTTCCAAATCTTGCTCCTTATCAATTAGCAACAGGTAAGCCGGATGGCAACCCGCTTGCTGCCGGGAAACCTTTTATCAATAATTTTTTACCAACGCTTGAAGACAGGTTAAGATTGAATATGGCAGTGCCGGTTACGCCGCGTAACAGCGCTGATTTCAGCAGCCTTGGAATTATTCAGGCAGCTGCTTTAGGATTAACTGATCCGAGATTTGATGGAAGCACTGCATTGCAATTTATTCCGAACATGGATGGTTTTCCAAACGGAAGAAGGCTTGAAGATGATGTTACAACAATTGAACTGCAGGCTGTAAGCGGTGTGGCTTTAGCAGCAATTGGCTTGTGGTATGATGATTATAAAGTTGGTGTTACTTCAAGCCCGTTAACGCCCGACTTTTTGAACGTGTACACTTTTACCGGAGGAGTTACACATAACGATACAACATTTAAATCATGTTTCCCTTATGAGCAAACACCTTGGAGAGGTTTTACAGGCGAGCAATATAAAGGTACAAGTAATCCAGCACCCGCATCGGGATATGCAGCCTTTACAGCAAATGCAGTTGAAAAAACTGCTGTATTAAAATGGCAAGCTGCTAATCAAGCCAATAATGATCGTTATGAAATAGAAGCAAGCACTGATGCAAATCAATATAAGGTTATTGGAACAGTATCAGCGAATAATGCTTCCGCATTTCAGTTCACAGATCAAAATCCATCTATGACAAAAGTTAATTATTACCGCATTAAAGAGGTGTATAAAGATGGAAGCGCTGTTTATTCCGCAATACGCTATGTTAAGTTTGAAGGTGGATTATCTATTTCTCCAAATCCGGCTTCATCGTTTATTAAAATAAGTTCTCCTTTCCAAAATTTACAGGTAAGCATACTTGATGTAAATGGGAAACAATTTATTTCACAAATCATCAACGGAACCAATGCGCAAATAAATATTGCTGCATTGCCAAATGGGGTGTACACAATTAATGCTTACAATAATGGTGTTAAAGTAGATTCAAAGAAAATTGTAAAACAATAATTATTACAATAAAACATTACACGGTTGCATGATCGTGTAATGTTTTCATTTTTCAATTTATTAAAAATGAAAAAGAAAAATATTTACCTGCTTAGTATCATTCTTTTTTGCGTTGCTGTTACAGGCATTTTTTTAAAATACAATTACAAAAAAGCTGCAGATGAAAAGAAAGATTATGTGCTGCTTGAACGTAAGGGTGTATTAGCAAATTCCATGGAATGGAAACAGGCAAAGCACACTTCGGATTCTTTGCTGGCTTTAATAAAAGATAATCCCACAGATTCAAAATCGCAGTTGCGGCTTGCGTCTTTATACATACAGGAAGCAAGAGTAACCGGTAATTATGCTTATTATGACGTTGCTGCGATGAAATATATAAACGATGTTTTAAATCTCGATTCGTTAGATTTTAATGCGCTTGTTTTTAAATCGCTTATTTATATGTCGCAGCACCATTTTGCAGATGGTTTGGTTATCGCACACAAAGCGCAGCAGGTAAATCCGTACAACGGATATGTGTATGGTTTATTGGTTGATGGCAATGTTGAAATGGGTAATTATGATTCTGCAGTTGTATATGCAGATAAGATGGCGGCGGTTCGTCCCGATCTTACTTCTTATTCACGTGTGTCTTATGTGCGTGAAATTTTGGGAGATTATTCCGGTGCAATTAAAGCTATGCAAATGGCTGTTGAGGCTGGCGGCCCCGGCGATGAACATACAGAATGGGCAAGATACCAGTTAGCAAACTTGTATCAGAAAATTGGTGATTATAAAATGGCTGATACGTTGTATCAAATCTCTTTATCCATGCGCCCAAACTATGCTTACGCTTTGGCAGGGCTTGCACAAATTGCAATGGCAAATAAAGATTACAAAAAAGCCATCAGCTTATATATTAAAGCAGATTCTGTTGTTGATGATTATTCAATAAAAGAAGAATTGGTTGATGCATACCAGCAAAGCGGCCAGCAACAAAAAGCAGATCAACTTTCAAAACAGGTAATTGATGAATTAAACGCAAATTCACAGGCCGCTGTTACCAATCAAAATTTAGGTCATTATGCTGACAGAGAATTAGCATACGCTTATTTGAAAATAAAAGATAATGATAAGGCTTTAGATCATGCATTGATGGAATACAATCGTCGCCCAAATAATATTGACGTGAATGAAACTGTTGCCTGGGTTTACTATTGTAAAGGAGATTATGCCAAAGCGGTTCCTTACATAAATGTTGCATTGAGAACGCATTCAAAAAACCCTGTTTTATTAAGCCGCGCTGCACTGATCTATTACAAATCAGGAAATGAACAATTAGCAAAAACAACGATTGCGGAAACATCATTGCAAAACCCTTACATAGAACCTGAATTAAAAATGGAAGCAGAAAAAACTGTTGCTAAACTATAAACTCATCTAAATCCTCTCGAAAAATGGAGAGGGCTTAAACGCTCAAAGTTTATGAAACGTAAATCGGTTTTTAAACTAAAGATTTTTTTAGGTATTTTCTTTCTATTGGTAACGGGAAATATGTATGCGCATACCATAAATTATGCATTAGATAAAGCGCCTGCAAGCAATGTCTTTTTATATTATCTCAAGCTTGGTTATTTGCATATTTTGCCAAATGGATTCGATCATATTTTATTTGTAACAGGGCTTTGTTTATTAAGTAATAAATTAAGCACCATACTTTGGCAGGCAACTGCATTTACTGTAGCGCATTCCATCACGCTGGCGCTTTCAATGAAAAATATAATTGTTGCGCCGGCGCCTGTTGTAGAGCCAATTATTGCTTTGTCAATTTTATTTATTGCAATTGAAAATTTATTAATCGCAAAACTAAGTGCATGGAGAATTTTGTTGGTGTTTATGTTTGGATTAGTGCATGGAATGGGTTTCGCCAGCGCCTTAAATGAAATCGGCTTACCCAGTAATAAATTTTTCCTATCAATTTTTAGTTTTAATGTAGGGGTTGAGTTAGGACAAATGACAATAATACTACTTGTGTTTGGCCTGGTGGTTATGCCATTCCATAAACTGAAAAATTATAAGCAAAGAATAATCTATCCATTATCTATCGCCATTGCATCTGTTGCATTATACTGGACAATTGAAAGAGTGTTTTTTGTATGAAGCCTGCTTTATTCTTCATTCTTATTTGCTGTTGCATTAATGTAAATGCGCAATCGGTAATTCATGCAAAGATCATCGATTCAATAAGCCATCAACCTTTGGAAGGCACACTGATTGTTGAAAAAAACTATTTCAATAATAAAGCGATTTCAGATAAACAAGGTGAATTTAGTTTAAAACTGCATCAGCAAAATGACTCTGTTGAGATAAGCTTTATTGGATATAAATTTCTGACAACAACGTTATCAAATTCATCGGTAATAAAACTTGCACAGGATGAAATAAAACTGGAAGATGTTGTGCTTACGCAAACAAACATTCAACAAAAATTTACAGCAATTGCAAGAATTGATCTTGACTTAAAACCTGTAAAAAACTCACAGGAACTGATGCGTATTGTGCCTGGTTTATTTGTTGCGCAACATGCCGGCGGTGGTAAAGCAGAACAAATTTTTTTACGTGGATTTGATTGTGATCATGGAACTGACATTGCCGTAAGTGTTGATGGAATGCCTGTGAATATGGTGTCTCATGCACATGGACAAGGTTATGCCGATTCTCATTTTATTATTCCTGAAACCGTGAACGCAATTGATTATGGAACTGGCCCGTATTACGCGCAACAAGGTAATTTAAACACGGCTGGTTATGTGAACTTTTCAACGTACAACAACATTACTCAAAGCAAAATTTTATTGGAAGCCGGCCAGTTTGATACATACAGAACTTTAGCGATGATTGACCTGTTGAAAAAAAATAAAGATAAACAAAGCGCATACATTGCAGCCGATTTTAATTATACAAACGGCCCAACAAACAATCCACAAAATTTTAATCGCTTTAACGTTTTTGGAAAATATAATCTTGCTATTTCAGATAACACACAAATAACTGCATCTTTGTCTGCATTTAAAAGTAAGTGGGATGCATCAGGACAAATTCCAACACGTGCTGTTGAGCAAGGAATAATTAATCGCTTCGGTTCAATCGATCCTTCTGAAGGCGGGCATACTTCACGTTATAATTTCAATCTTTCGCTGAATCATCATTTTAATAATGATTTAAATTGGTATAACCAGCTTTACTATTCACGATATATTTTCAGCTTGTATTCTGACTTTACTTTTTATTTAACCGATCCTGTTAACGGCGATGAAATCCACCAGGCAGAAAAAAGAAAATTGTTTGGATATATAAGTAAGATAGAACAAGCCCATGTCTTCAATTCATGGTCGTTGCATTCAAATTATGCAGTTGGTTTGCGTTATGATGCAACAGACAGTGCAATGCTTGCGCATGTTGCAAAGCGGCAATTTCTAAATTATACAAAGCTTGGAAATATTAATGAAGCTAATGCTTATGCTTACGTTCAGCAAACAATAAATGCAGGCAAATGGTTGATTGATGCAGGTGTGCGTTTTGATGTTTTTAATTTCAAGTATCATGATTTATTATCAACACAACAACAGCCTTCGCAAACAAAATCCATCATCAGCCCGAAATTGAATATTCAATATGCAGTAAACAACAATTTGCAATTGTATGTGAAATTTGGAAAGGGTTTTCATTCAAACGATGCAAGAGTTGTTGTTGAAGAACACGGTCATGAAATTTTGCCCGCTGCTTATGGCAGCGATGTTGGAGTAATTATTAAACCCGTTAATAATCTTATAATCAATGTTGCTGCGTGGTATTTGTATTTGCAGCAGGAGTTTGTGTATGCCGGTGATGATGGTAATATAGAACCAGGCGGTAAAACGGTTAGAAAAGGCTTGGATTTTATTGTTCGTTATCAGCTTGTGAAAAATATTTTTGTAAATGCGAATGTTAATCTAACAAAACCAAAAGCGTTGGATGCGCCAAAAGGAGAAGATTATATTCCGCTGGCACCAACATTTACAAGTACCGGTGGCATTTATTACAAAACCAAATATGGTATTAATGGCGGAATAAGCTTTCGTTATATAAAAGACAGGCCCGCTAATGAAGACAATTCAATTATTGCGAAAGGATATTTTGTTACCGATGCGTCTGTTAATTATAAAACACCTAAATGCGAAATCGGAATTGCAATTGATAACGTTTTTAATACTAACTGGAATGAAGCGCAGTTTGCAACCGAATCAAGATTATATGATGAACCTGCACCAGTTACCGAGCTTAATTTTACACCGGGCAATCCATTTATGATAAGAGCAAGGCTGTCTGTTTTCTTCTAAAAAATAATGAGAAAGTTATACCTGTATTACTAATTTTGTGAGCATTTTATTCATTGCTTGTTAATAATATGCAAGTTTATTCTCAAAACTCCGTTTAATTCCTTATCTTCGTTCTTCAATTGAGATGTGCAAGCATATTTAAGATAAATCTTCTCTTTACTTAAAAAGTAAATTTTAGCCTTCTCTCACTTCTGTTTTTACTTACTCAAACATTAATTTAACTAAACAAAATTTGTTTTATGAACATCTATGTTTCTAATCTAAGTTTTCACACTAGTGAATCAGACTTAAAAGATTTATTTTCAAAATACGGTACAGTTACCTCAGCAAAAATTATTATGGACAGAGAAACCAACAGATCACGTGGTTTTGCTTTCATAGAAATGTCATCACAAGAGGAAGGCAATAAGGCTATAGAAGGGTTGAATAACAAAGAAATTGAGGGCCGTGCACTTTCTGTTTCTTTAGCAAGAGAAAAAGAAAACCGTTCCGGAGGAAGAAATTCATTTTCAAATAACAATAAGCGCTATTTTTAAATAATTATAATGGCTGAAAAACTTGCATCTTATATACCTGTTTGGAATAAATATTTATCTGCTATAAGAATATTAATTAAGAAATCTGTGGCAGGTGAACAGGTGCTTGGCATGAACCGCAGCGACTTTGATAGAGCTGCCGGCATAAAAAAGTCGGGTTACAGGTTTGTAATAAATTTTATAAACAATAAACCTGATGCTTTATTCAGCGGTAATGGTTTTGTGCAGTCATTTATATCTGTTTTAAACAGTGATGAAATAATACGGGAGCTTCTTTCAGGCAGTAATTATTCTTTCGTATTCACAAACAAATATCAATTACAAATAAAGAACAACGG
>JAFBAF010000334.1 GCA_019247895.1 Parafilimonas sp.
TATCTTTCATCAATGTCATTCAACCTGTATTATCCTGATTTTTATACGGCTACTATCTTAGAATGGAAACCAGTATTACAACCAGATAAATTTAAAGACATTATCATTAACAGCTTACAATTTCTGGTTGAAAATAAGCGCATTAATTTATACGCATTTGTAATAATGCGCAACCACATACATGTTATTTGGCAAATTGCTGATGCTTATAAACCACAACAAGTACAACAGTCTTTTATGAAATTTACCGCGCAATTAATATTGAAGGAATTAAGAAATAATCATCCGCAGGTACTTAAATTGTTTCAGGTAGATGCTAAGGATAGAAAATATCAAATTTGGGAAAGAAATGCGTTGAGCATACCACTTTTTAACAGGAGTGTATTTTTACAAAAACTGGATTATATACATAATAATCCTGTTAAAGCGGGTGTATGTGTACTTCCGGAAGTGTATACATATTCATCTGCTTCTTTTTATATTAATGAAGATAAACGCTGGAATTTTCTTACACATTATGAGGGGTGACTTGTTGGTGAAGAACACCAACAAGGGAGAACAACCTCTGCACAACAAACAATGGTCATTGTTCATTCCGCCTTTGTTGATGTTCTTAACCAACAAACTTTTAAATACTTTTGGCTAATAAAGCCCACGAATATGTCCACAAAGCTGAAGCTATTACAAACATAAAAATCAATAAAAGCCCGGCTGATATAACGGTCCAGTATTTCCAAATTTTAGTAACCTTCTTTTCAGAAAAACCTGCACATAGCAGTAAGGTTTCATTATCTTCTATATTACAATTTCCAGCCTTTACTACATTCTTTCCACCCTCTGTTAAGCTCCATTCGCTTCTGCCAAATCCTGCCTGGATAACATTTTCATTATACGAAGCAGTTGTATATTTAAATAATAACAGGTAGGCAATTAAAATCACAAAAGATAAAAGCATTAATCGTAATCCTTTTTTTACCAACTGCTTATTAGCAGGATTTTTTTGAACTAAAGCAAAAACTAAAAATGCTAAACATAATGCAGAAGTTATTAGTGTTATGCCTTTAAATAAAGGAGGAGAATATAAAGTATAAAAAGAATAGCCCGGAATTATTGAGCCTAAAGAGGCAACGATGCCGCATAAAATTTTCAAAGACCTCACAAGAGCTTCCATAACTATTTACTTTCATTTATGGTAATAGAATTTTTGTTATTAATAAACACTTTTCTGTTTTTATCTGAAGTGGCAACATTATTTCTTTCAGACCATATATAATATACTCCTAAATATATTTGCTCTATACAATTATTAGTTGGATTTTTAGCCTCAATAATTTCTCCGTTATTATCTCTGTCATAAACCGCTTGATATTTTATAATCGCACCATCTTTTTTTGTAAGGATATTTACATTAAAAGAAACATCTTCTTGTTTGCTTAATTCGGTAATTCTTTTAAATACTACATTCTCAGCAACACTGGAATCACATGCAAATTCTTCGTTGCACCGGTACCAAAAATTTAAAACTGAATCTTTACTTAATATTGCTGGTTTTCTTGCCAATTTTTTACCCTTCGATAATAATTTAATACTATTTTCTATAAACAATTTTGTGCTGTCTGTCGGAAGATTGGTTTGCTCAGCTATTTGCGCATTGCTTTTTTTTGCAATGAGTAGTGTTATCATAAACAAAAAAGTAAGTTTCACGTATTTTTTCATAATAGTTAGTTTGATTTTTTAAAATTTCAGTCAATAAGTTTTTGTATTTGCAATATAACTATTTGCATTTATACTCCCATACAGGAAAAAAACCCATTCTTTTTTCAAAATATTTCTTTATTAACAATTGGAAGATACGTCCTGCCTTTGTTGGTATTCTTCACCAAACAAACTTTTAATATTTTTAGGCAATAATGCCCCATTGAATATGTCTGTAAAACCTGTAGCTATTTATATATCTTTTACCGTTGGTGAAGAACGGCGGCGGAAATGATAACAACTTCATCTAACACACACTGACCTTACTCTAACAGAAAATGACCATCATCTAACAGAAAGTGATCATCGTCTAACAGAAAACGACCATCATCTAACAGAAAGTGACCATCGTCTAACAGAAAATGACCATCGTCTAACAGAAAATGACCATCGTCTAACAGAAAACGACCATCATCCAACAGAAAGTGGTCATCATCTAACAGATGGCGTTTTTTTCCTAACAACACCAGCTAAGATTTTATAGTTTGTCTTTTTTGAACATTCGTTTGTCTAAATTGGTGATGGTAATTTATAATAGTTTCTAAATTGCACACGTTTTTAATGCGTAAATAATTAAATAACCAAAATCCAAAATTCTATGATGTTTAAAATCCGTGCCTCTCTGGCATTTAAAAAAATCAAAGCCGGTTTAAAACCGGCCTTTGGCTCAAGAGTAATTGAATCTCTAACTGCTGCTGCGGCTACATTTCCTGATTTGCCAGTAGCCCTTGAAGAACTCAGGCGCACAAACTCAGCTTTAGCTACGGCGTACGAAAAAGCTTTAAGCGGTGATGTTACCGCTAAACTTGAGCTGAAAGCGGCAGTAACCCAATGGGACACTTTGTTTACCAGTACTGCTAATTATGTAAGCATTGTTGCAAACGGCGACAGCATTACCGTAAGCAAGGGCGGCTTTGCACCTACCAAAGGGCAGGGCACACCTGCACAAAAACCGGGCGCCACCAAAGATTTTAAAGCTACCATTAATGGCAGCAAAGGGGCTATTATTGCTGGCAGCAAAAATGCTGTACCCACTGCTAAGGCGTATGTGTTTGTAGCCGCTGAAGATGGTGTAACTATCAATTTTAATGATGGTACGCTTGAAATATTAACCGGCGGTAAAAGCATTTACGTTACGGCAAACACGCAAAGGCAAACGGAGTTTTTTAATTTGCCCAGTACCACGCCTTTTAATGTAACAATGTATGCACTAAACAGTGCCGGAAGCGGCCCTGCGGCGCAATCGCAAAAAGTAGTAACACAATAGACAGGATATAGTGCTGTTAAGTTGTAATCTGTACCCCGTTTAAGTTGTAGTTTTTTCATTAAGATATAAGTTTTAAAGTTTAAGTTCAAAATCCAATATCCAATATCCGTAAACAAAGAGAACCATTAAGTACCGTATCCTTTATTGAAGACGACAGCAACTTAACAGCATTAGAAGAAATTTGCTTATGAGAAATGCCTCCAGGCATTTTGGAAGAAATCCCGCGAAAAGCGGGATTTTTTTTATGTAACAACGCGGTTCATCATGCCAACCTGGTTGGGCATTTCATAATAAACTGGTTATTGTTTATTGTTTCGTTCATTATTTGTTGATTGTCACTTTTTTTCTCTTGAAAGAAAAAAAGTAACCAAAAAAAGTTCAAGAAAAAACGATATTCAGCACGTTTTTTCCTTCGCCTTGATTGAACTTTTGGACTGATGATTTTTCAGCAGTTAAACCTTGATGTTTATGCGGGATAGTTTTTATAATATAAGCATCAGTATATATTTAAGTGCAACATGTTTAAATATAATTGATCAACATCACGGGGGAGGTGTTGGCAACGCGAAATGCGCGGAGCGTTCAGGTTCGCCTTGATTTTTCTCGGGTACTTTATCTCGTGCATTTTTATTTTTTATTTGTCTCGATGAATGCATCGCATTTCTTTTTTCAAGAAAAGAAAGTGACAAACAAAAGGTTATTTAGAAATATAAACACAAGAAAGTTTTTTTTAAAAAAAGAAATCAGTAATAAATATAAGACTGATTCCCGCCTTCGCGGAATGACGAGAGCAAGTGAAACGCAGACCTAAAACTTATAACTTATAACTCCGCAAAGTATTTATGAAAATAAGGTATTGTTTCAATGCCTTTGTAATAATTGGCAAGATCAAATTTTTCGTTTGGGCTGTGCAGGTTATCGCTATCTAAACCAAAGCCCATAAATATAATTTTAATGCCAAGCACCTGTTCAAATAAAGCGCAGATGGGAATACTTCCGCCGCCACGCACAGGTATAGGCGCTTTGCCAAAAGTTGTTTCAATGGCTTTTGCCGCAGCTTTATAACCTTTACTTTCAATCGGCGTCATATACGGTTCGCCGCCATGGTGAATGATGACATTGACATTTACGTAAGGCGGTGCAATGCTTTTTAAATGATTAATAACTAAAGTTGTAATTGTATCCGTTTTTTGATTGGGTACCAAACGGCAACTGATTTTTGCGTGTGCTTTAGATGGCAAAACAGTTTTTGCGCCTTCGCCTGTATAGCCGCCCCAAATACCATTAAGCTCAAGTGTTGGGCGAATGCCTGTTCTTTCATTTGTTGTATACCCTTTTTCGCCCCATAATTCTTTTACGCCAAGATCTTTTTTGTACTCATCTTCATTAAACGGAGCTTCTGCCATCAGTTTTCTTTCTTCAGCAGAACTTTCAACAACATCATCGTAAAAACCTGGAATTGCTACGTGATTATTTTCATCATGCAGGCTTGCAATCATCTTTGCCAAAATAGTAATTGGATTGGCTACGGCGCCGCCATAAACACCGCTGTGTAAATCGCGGTTAGGGCCTGTAACTTCAATTTCAATATAACTTAATCCACGCACTCCTACATCCATGCTTGGTGTATCAAGCGAAAGCATTGATGTGTCACTTATCAATATTACATCAGCCTTCAGCAGGTCTTTATGCGTTTTTAGAAACGTTGCCAAACTTGGGCTGCCAATCTCTTCTTCTCCTTCAATTATAAACTTTATGTTGGTGGCAAGTGAGTTTGTTGCAGCCATTGTTTCAAATGCTTTTACATGCATGTACACCTGGCCTTTATCATCTGCAGAACCACGTGCATATAATTTTCCATCTTTTATAACCGGCTCAAAAGGCCCGCTGTGCCAAAGTTCCAGCGGATCGGGCGGTTGCACATCATAATGCCCGTACACTAAAACGGTTGGCTTATTTGCATCAATGATCTTTTGTGCATACACTACCGGGTGGCCATCTGTTTCATATACTTCAGCTTTATCAACACCCGCATCAATGAGTTTTTGTTTAACTGCTTCAGCGCATTTAAGCATATCATTCTTATGCTCACTGCGTGCACTTACGCTTGGTATGCGCAACAGTTCAATCAATTCATTTAAAAAACGGTCTTTATTTTTTTGTTGATATTCTTTCCAGTCGTTGTTCATATTATGTATTTAAGAAGTGCGACGAAGGTAAGTGTGAACCTTGATTTATATGATTAAAGGATTAACAAGATTGTAAATTATGAGGAGCTAAAATTATTCATCGAGGAACAGAAGCTGAAAAATCATCAGTATAAAAGTTAAATCAAGGCGTGTGAACGGATGTGTTGAAACCGACGAAGGAGGTTCGCAAAGACAAATTAAAAACAAATATGCACTTTGCAAATATCATCCGTTCTTGAACTTTTGGTTCTTCTCTTTCAAGAGAAAAGAACATTACGGTAATACTGCCCGCATTGCATAATATTCGTAATTATTAATAGCAGTTGCAGGATCGTTTTTAATAAATTCTTTTACTTCATCCTCATTGTTTGCGGCGATAACACCAATACCGTAAACAGCTTGCGGGTTAAGAACGGGACCAAATACAACAACTTTACCTTTACTCATCAAGTTTTTCCAGTAAGCAACATGTTGCAACATTATTTCGCGTTCTTCAGCAGACATAGTCTGCGAAAAATCAGCACGTGAAGGATTTAATTTAAGAAAGAAATATTGTTTTTCCACTGCAGGTAATTCTTTGTGCAATATATGCATTTCAGTAAAAGCTGTGAATGATATGTCAATCAATTTATGTATGATGAGTGATCTTTCTCTTCCTTAACTTTATTTAATTTTATTACGCATGAAAACAGCGTTTTTAGGTATTATTCCGGTTCTTCCGTCTGCAAATATTGCCAGAGACCTTGCATGGTATAAAGAAAAAACAGGATTTGAAGAAGTGTTTTCGGACAATATGTATGCGTGTATTTGCAGAAATAATATTTATATGCATTTACAATGGCATGCCGATACTGAAAGTGATCCGTTGCTCGGCGGCTCTGTTATCAGGCTTTATGTAAAAAACATACAGCCTTTGTTTGATGAGTTTGTACAAAGAGGTACCATTACTTCAAATGCATTAAAGATAAATACACCCTGGAATACGAATGAGTTTGGCTTTTTTGATTTAAACAAAAATGCCATATTCGTTATGGAAGATGTGTGATGCGTTTAACAGTTAAATACTTAGCGTTCATAAACTTTCTTGCGCCAGAAATAATAAGAAATAATGCCGGGAATGATCCACATCAGCAAACCCAACATTTTCGGATCAAATTGAGCAGACACAGCAATGCCTGAATAAACAGCGCCGGCAAGATCAAAGAACAAACCGGCATACGCCCATTCTTTTAATGTTTTATTTAACCCGGGAATTAAGATTGCAACTACGCCAAGCAGTTTTGCATAGCTTATATATTGAATAAAATAAATTGGGTAACCAAGCCCATCATGAAAAATTTGTATTACTTGTGCGGTAGGTTTTAATCCTCCCACAGAAGCGAAAATCATTAATCCTGCAAAGATGATGGTGCTTACCCAATAAATAATGTTTGTAGTTTTAGTTGTCATGGTTTATAATTAAAGTTTCAGTAAATTATAGATAATAAAAATAAAGCGTTCTTTTATTTCAGCATACACTTTTATATTTGAATATCACTTTATAATATTAGTTACATGTTTATCAATCTTCGTAAAATATTTTGCTGCAGTTTTTTGTTGATGTCGATATGTGCGTTTTCTTTTTGTAAGAAATCAGGAGGCGGCGCAAACAATCCGCCGCCATATCAACCGCCGGTTGATACTGCAAAATATCAATTGGTTTGGTCTGATGAATTTAATGGATCAGCAATCGATCCATCTGCCTGGAATTTTGAGATTGATGGTAATGGCGGAGGCAATCATGAACAGGAATATTACAAGGCAGAAAATGCAGGCATTGAAGATGGTAATTTGGTGATAACTGCAAAAAAAGAAACTGTTGGTTCAAAGAATTATACTTCTGCGAGAATGACCACGCAAGGCAAAAAAGAATTTAAATATGGAAAGATAGAAGCACGCATGAAGTTGCCCGATGGCCAGGGTTTTTGGCCAGCATTCTGGATGCTTGGCTCTGATATAAATGATGTTGGTTGGCCCAAAAGCGGCGAAACAGATATTATGGAACACATCAATACAGACAGTTTAATTTACGGTACGATACATTGGGACAATAATGGTCATGTGCAGGATGGAGGAAATGTAAGTTCATCGCCATCGCAATATCATGTGTACAGTGTTGAATGGGATTCTGTTTCTATAAAATGGTTTGTAGATAGCGTGCAATATCATCAATCGTTTATTATTAATAACAGTACGGAAGAATTTCATCAGCCTTTCTTTATTCTTTTAAACTTTGCTGTTGGCGGCGATTGGCCGGGCCAAACAATTGATGATAGTTTATTGCCTGCAAAAATGTATGTTGATTGGGTGAGGGTTTATCAGAAGAAATAGTTTCAAAGTTTCAGCGTTTCAAAAGTTAAACATTGAAACTAATGAAACATTGAAACTTTTTAAACCAATGAAACATTGAAACTTTGAAACCAATGAAACTTTGAAACCAATGAAACATTGAAACTTTTGTGAAAACAGTCTTTATTTTTTCGCATCGATATAATCAATCTTAAAATTCTGCGTTACTTATTCAGTCCCGGCTTTTAACCACATTATTTACTGTTTAAATTTTTGTATGGAAACGAATGCAACTTCGCTTTCTCAGCGGGACAATTATACACCTTCATCATTCACGCAATTTCTTTGGTGGCTTGGTACAGCAGAAAAAGAATTAATAAAAGATTGCACGGTTGATCGTAACCGGTATGCAATAACCGGCGCTGCTGTTTTAGGCACATGGATGTTTGCCACACTTGCATGGAGTTATTTTTTCAGCACCGTAGTAAGCAATTCAATTGTTGCCATTTTGCTCGGAGTATTTATGGGATTTATTATTCTTGGTATTGACCGTGCTTTAATAAAAGGCATTACTGCAAGCAATAAACGCAAAGCTGCACCAATAATTTTTCGTTTGGCGTTAGCGCTAACTATCGGCACTTTTATGGCGCAACCAGCTTTGTTGTATTTGTTCAATAAAGAAATTCATGTGCAGATTTCTTTGGATAATGAGCAGCGCAAAATGGCAAAGCAACATGAACTGGATAGTTTGTATGCACCTTCTGTGCTTCAACTGCAGCAACAAAAAGCTGGTTTGCAGCAACAGCTTAATTCAAAATATAAAGAAGTAGCTGCAAGCCGCGATGCATTTATTGCTGAAACAGATGGCACCGGCGGCAGTGGAAAAATTGGTTTAAAAGATATTGCCCGGGCAAAGCAGAATGAATATTTAAAACTCGATTCTTCTTACAATAATTTGAATGCGGAAGCACAACCTGAATTAAATAGTTCAGACAGTGCTTTGAATGCTATCAATCAAATAAAGCAAAAAGAAATGCAATCGTTCAATACATTAATGAATGATGGTTTTTTAACACGCATTGAAGCATTGCATCATTTAATACAAAACAATTCTGCTGCTCAGTTTCGCTACTATCTTTTAATAATTATTTTGGTATTGATTGAGTTGATGCCGGTCATCGCTAAATCTTTACTGCCCGACGGGACGTATGATGAAAAAGTAAGGCTGCGTGAAATAATGGAAAAGCAGGTTACAGAAACCAATATTCAACACGAAGGAAGATTAAAAGAAATGTATAACCGTTTAGCATTTGAACAAGACAGTGAATTTATCCGCGATTTTTTTGATGAAGCACGCAATGAACGCAAACAAAAAATGCGTGATCAATTGCAACGCTGGAAAGAATCTGGCAATGGAACATTTGATAAGCTTTGGGAAAAATTAAAACGTGATGTATTGACGAGACAGGAAAATTAATTAGGCCAATTCAATCACTGTTATCTCAGGTAATATTCCAACACGGCCGGGATAACCGATGAAACCATAGCCACGATTTACATATAATTTTTGATTGCCTTCAGTGTATAAACCAGCCCATTCTTTATAAAACCATTGTACAGGGCTCCACTTAAAATATGGATTTTCTACACCGAACTGCATTCCATGTGTATGGCCAGCCAACATTAAATC
>JAFBAF010000051.1 GCA_019247895.1 Parafilimonas sp.
TCGAAATTTTTCGCGATAGTTATAAAGAAAAAGACTTAATACAACAATCAACTTTAAAATTGCTGAACAGTTTGTTTGGTGAATATGGATTGATTGTTTTAATACCGGATAATGTTGCTTTCAAAAAGTTATTTCAACCTGTTCTTGAAAAAGAATTAACCGAGCAATTTTCTCATAGAGCAGTTAGAGAAACTACAAAGAGATTAGAAAAACATTATAAAGTACAGGCGAGTGGCAGAGAGATCAATTTATTTTATTTGATTGATGATAAAAGGGAGCGAATAGAAGTAAGTGATAAGAAGTATGAAGTAAGAAGTTTACACAAAGAATGGAATGAAGATGAAATTTTGAAAGAGTTGAATGAACATCCTGAAAGATTTAGTCCGAATGTTATTTTACGCGGCGCTTTACAGGAAACTATTTTGCCAAATATTGCATTTATCGGCGGTGGCGGCGAATTGGCTTACTGGCTTGAACTAAAGGAAGTATTTCAACAGGCAAATGTGCCTTTTCCGGTTTTGTTGTTGCGTAATTCTTTTTTATTAGTTAGTGAAAAGCAATATCAAACTATAAAAAATCTTGGATTAAATGATGAAGACATTTTTTTGAACGAGCATGAACTGATGAAGAAAATTGTATCCATCAGCACCAATAAAAAATATGCTTTAAATGGCAAGCTCGAAAGTTTTAATGAGTTGTATGATAAACTGAATGAGCAGGCAACAAGCATTGATGCAACACTTCATGCGCATGTAGCATCTTTAAAAACAAAAGCCATAAAAAAGATTGCAGAGCTTGAAAAGAAGATGTTGCGTGCAGAGAAAAGGCGATTTTTAGAACAGCAACTGCAAATCCAAAAATTAAATACTTATCTTTTTCCCAACCGGAATTTGCAGGAACGGGTTGAAAATATTTCAGGCTTTTACAGTGTATATGGGAAAATTTTTTTTGAAGACATATTATTTTTTTCAAAAAGTGTTGACCAGCAGTTTACTATTCTCGTAAATACTTAAGTTATTATTTAAGTTTGATTATTTTTGATTCAATTTAATCATGGCACTTATGAGAGATATTTGTAAACTGTCTGCTGTTCTTTTTGCTTTGATAATTATAAATGGCTGCCGTAAATCTGACGATCTTGCAAGCGGCTTAAATGCTTCCAGCCTTGATCTTGCCACTAATGCAACCCCGCCAAATATTATTCTTATTCTTGCGGACGATATAGGCTATGAAATCCCAACTTATACGGGCGGGCAATCTTATTCAACTCCAAATCTTGATTATATAGCTGCACACGGAGTTCAATTTACTGAGGCGCATACAGCGCCATTGTGTTCGCCCAGCCGCACCATGTTAATGACAGGTAAATATAATTTCAGAAATTATACAACCTGGGGCACGTTAGATACATCGAATCACATGATCGCAAACATGCTAAAGAAAAAAGGCTATGCAACCTGCATGGCGGGTAAGTGGCAGTTTGATGGCGGAGATGCATCTATTAAAGCATTCGGTTTTGAAAAATATCTTGTAACAAATCCCTTTAATGTAGACGTTGCAGATGATGGTGCCTTGAAATTTTATAAGGATCCGCAGATATATGAAAAGGGCGCTTACTGGCCGGATAGCAAAACCAAAGGAAAATACGGTGATGATTTGATAAGAGATTACATGTTTAATTTTATCGATTCTAATGCCGGCAAAAAACCTTTCTTTATTTATTGGGCAACAAATCTTGTTCATGAACCTTTTTGCCCAACGCCGGATGATCCTCAATTTGCGACCTGGAATTCAGACAAGAAAAAATCTCCAGGCGATTCAGTTTATTTTCCGTCGATGGTTGCATACGAAGATAAATTGATTGGTCAATTATTAACCAAGTTGCAGGACGATAAAATCACAGGCAGAACTTTAATATTGTGGTTAGGTGATAACGGAACTACTGCTGACATTCACAGCAGGTGGAACGGGCAGATTATTGGGGGTGCTAAATCTTCATCAACAGAGGAAGGAACACACGTTCCCATGTTGGCATACATGCCTGGTCGTATTCAAACACATGCTACAGATACAAGTCTTGTAAGTTTGGTTGATTTTATAAACACAATAGGAGATGCAGCTGGTACAACTATTCCAAAAAATTACGGAACAATGGATGGGATCAGTTTTTATAACCAGCTGTTTGGTGATTATTCAGTTGTAAGGCCATGGATATTCTGCCATTTTGTTGGCGCGGGGAAAAATGAAACCAATCCTTTGTATTTGCGAAGATGGATGCAGGATCATACCTACAAGCAATATGATTCGGTGCCTAATCCCGGGTACAGCAAAAAGTTCTATAACATCGTTGCTGATCCTTTAGAAGATCACCCGATCGCAAATAATCAAATGACGCCGCAGGAAAAACAGATCAGCAAGCAGTTTCTTAATAACATGAAGTCACTGCATTAATAGTTTTCAACGTTAAATATATAAAGCCGGCATATAAGTGCCGGCTTTTATATGCCCAAAACTTCTTTTAATTTGCTATAACCGGCTTTACTTACAGGTAATTTCGCACCGGTGTTTAGCAAAAGTAAATGACTATCTTTCTCGTAAGCATCAATACGTGTTATAAGTTGTGTATTCACAATGCAGGAGCGATGTACACGCACAAACTGAAATGCCTGCAAAGAATTTTCAAAATAACTCATTGTTTTTTTCTTGAGAAATGAACCTTCATTTGTAAAAATTTTTACATAATCATCTGCTGCTTCCAAATATTGGATTTGTGATACAGGAATAATCTTGATCTTACTTCCGTCTTTAACAACTACACGGTTTTGTTGAACAGGCGATTGAGCTGCACTTTCTAAAACAGCTTCTGTTTTTTGTACCGACGTTTGTTTGTGGCCAATATATTTTTGCAATGCTTTATCAAAACGCTCTTTACTAAAAGGTTTTAATAAATAATCAACCGCATTATTTTCAAAGGCTTTAATAGCATATTCGTCAAAAGCTGTTGTGAAAATTACCGACGGCTGATTTTCGATCAGCTCCAGCATTTCAAAACCATTTATTTTTGGCATTTGTATATCTAAAAAAATAAGACCAGGGTCGTACTGCTGAATTGCCTTTAATCCTTCAAATCCATCATTGCATTCGGCAACAATTTTTATTTCATCATAAGCTTGCAAATATTCTTTTACAATACTTCTTGCCAATGGTTCATCATCAATAATTATTACGTTCATACAGCTTGAGGGATAAGAATAGTTGTTTTAAAATGATTGTCTTCTTTTTGTACACTTAACAAATCCTGTCTTGCAAATAATAAAAATAATCTTCTTTGTATTGATGGCAAGCCAAAACCGGTGCCTTTTAAAGGCTGCGATGTTTCAGGATCAAACGGATTTTCAACCGTAACTTTTAAATGGTTATTCACTTTTTTTGCGCTCAGTTTAATCAGTACGTCACCTGTTGTATCGTACAAACCAAACTTAATAGCATTTTCAACAACAGGTTGTAAAAGCATTGCTGGCAGGTTTAATTGAAGTGCGGCTTCTTCACAACAAATATCTGTTTGCAGCCTGTGGCCAAATCTTACTTTTTCAATTTCAAGATACAATTGCAGGTATTGCATTTCTTCTTCCAGTGTGTTCCATTGCTTTTCATCTTTTTTTAAAGTTCCGCGCAAAAATTCGCTTAACTGGTTTATCATATGCCTTGCTTTTTCAGGTTGTGTTCCGGTTAAAGCGCTTATTGAATTAAGGCTGTTGAATAAAAAATGCGGCTGTAATTGTTGCCTTAATTTAAACAGTTCCGCTTCTCTCGCCAACTGCTCTGCTTCTGCTTTATGTGCGTTCATTCTTTTTTGTTCCTCCTGGTTATACCATAACAAGCTCATCATTGCAATACAACTTACCAGTAAAAATCCAATGCCGAATTGTATACCGGTAGTATGTTGCATTGCCTGCAAATAATTCACGTCATTACGCATTATTAAATTCAATAACAGTTTTGAGATAAATGAGCAAAAACCGCTTATGCTTAAACTTACAAAAATTATGTACCAGTATTTTTCACGTTGCGGCAAATAGTAGCGCATATTGTTTACGATCAAAAAACATACGCTGCCAAGCAAACCAAACCATACAAGCGTA
>JAFBAF010000092.1 GCA_019247895.1 Parafilimonas sp.
TACAGCACTTGCATAAGTAGGATAACCTGGGTTTGGAACAAGTACTGCACAACCTTCTTCAAAATACGTCATGCAAATATGCATGATACCTTCTTTACTACCTATTAATGGAAGAATCTCTGTTTCAGTATTTACGTCAACATTATACCATTGTTTATACCAATTGGCAAACGCATTGCGCAAAACAGGTGAACCTTTATAATTTTGATATGCATGTGCATTAGGCTTTGCACTTTCTTGCTGCAATGTTTTTATTACTTCCTCATGCGGCGGCATGTCCGGGCTTCCTATACCCAGATTAATTATATTTCTCCCTTGTTTGTTTAAAGTATCGATCTCTCTTAATTTCTGAGAAAAGTAATATTCGTTTACGCCTTCCAATCGCTTTGCTGTCATAAATTATCTTGTTTACCATTTTTATAAACACCGTAAATTTTCAAATTTTGGGTAATGTTTCGCATGTTTTCAATCACATTTTCAAACTGCTGCAAATTTTCAAATTCAAGATCTGCGTGAAAACTATATTTAAAATCACTGCCCGGGATAGGAAAGCTTTGCAGCTTACTTAAGTTTATATCAGCTGCTGCAATTTTAGCAAGCACTTTTGCCAAACTGCCTTTTGAATGATCGGTATGAAAGTTTAATGAAGCTTTATTTGAATCTTTCACAGGCTTTGCAAGGTCTGCATGCTGCAGAACAAGAAAGCGCGTATAATTATTCTTCATTGTATGAATATTCGGAGCGATCACTTTCAGGTTAAATAATTCAGCGGCGAGTTTACCTGCAACAGCAGCGATATGTTTGCTTTTATGCTGATGCACATGCTTTGCACTTAACGCAGTATCTTCTGTTTCTATTAACTTCCAGTTGTGTTTATCAAGATATTCGAAGCATTGTTGTAATGCCATTGGATGTGAATGTACTTCGCGAATGTCTTCGAGTTCTACATCTTTATTCACCAGTAAGTTCTGGTCTATTTGCAAATACACTTCACCAATAATTGTGAGATTGCTTTTTTGCAGTAATGTGTAATTTGGCAAAATGCTTCCGGCAATAGAATTTTCAATCGCCATTACACCGTAACCTGCCTCACTTTTTACAGCAGCTTGTTTAACCACTTCGTTAAATGTAGCGCAGGGAACGACAGTAACTTTGTTTCCGAAAAAATTAAAAGCGGCCACCTGGTGAAAGCTGCCTTCATAGCCTTGAATGTAAACGTTGCTCATATCAAAAAAAATCCCGGCCTTTTATAGCCGGGATCGTAGTCTTTTTTTTAGATACACATTACCCGGCTTTTTCTTTAAGATAAAAGAAGAAGTAAAGTATATGTGTATAAAAATTATTCATTTCGATTCAAAAATAATGGTAAGCCATAAATACACAAAATAATTAAGCGGTATAAAAGAAAAAAGCCCTTCCGTGGAAACGGAACGGCCTCTAACGATTGCTTGCCATATGAAAAAATTTTATAAACTAAACCCGGCAAGCCACACTAATCAAAACGCACTGTTTAGCTCAATTATTTATGAGTTGAATCTGCGTTAGTACTATCAGACATAGTATGCATAGAAGTATCTGCCATAGCGCCACCAGTTGTTGTATCAGCAGGCATTGTGCTCATAGATGTATCACCCATTGTTGTAGTTGTTGAATCAGTAGTTGATGTGCTTGAACCACTGTTGCAGGCAGCAAACGCGCCGATAGCTAAAACGATCAATAGCTTTTTCATTTGTTTGTGTTTTTTGTGATGTAATTTTTGTTTTAATACTCAAACTGCAAATAAGTAACCCGGCACAACAAAAAAATTTTCAATAAATCATAAACTTTTTTTTGGGTTACTTTTACCGAAATCTGGTATTAAAAATCACACGCAGGTGAAGGGCGATTCAAACGAACAAGCATTATTAAAAGCACTGGCCAGTAACGATTCGAAAGCTGCAGAAACCATTTATAAAGACAATTTTAATATGGTTTTAGCTTTCATTCTCAACAACAACGGCACTTACGACGAGGCAAGGGATATTTTCCAGGAAGCGATGATCACCCTGTATCAAAAGGCAAAATCTGAAACCTTTGTACTTACCAGCCAGATCAAAACTTACGTGTATTCAGTTTGCAGAAGATTATGGTTGAAACGCCTGCAACAGATTGGTAAAACGGGTACAGGAATTGAAAACTTTGAATCTATAGCAGTTGAAGATGACCTGGAGATTCATGAAAGGAAAAATGCAGAGTTGGGAATTATGGACCGGGCGCTGAATAGTTTGGGAGAACCTTGTAAAAGTTTGCTTGAAGCATTTTATATAGAAAGAAAAAGTATGGACCAGATTGCATCATCTTTTGGATATACAAATGCCGATAATGCAAAAAATCAGAAATACAAATGCCTGATGCGTTTAAAGAAATTATTCTTTTCTCAATATAATATAGGTGAGTGATGGAAGACATTCTTTTATTAAATACCATTGAGCGATATCTTGAAGGCAGAATGTTGCCCGAAGAAAAAAGCTTTTTTGAAGAGCTTCGCGCAAACAATCCTGCTATTGACCAAATGGTAGTTGAGCACAAACTTTTTTTGCATCAAATGGATGAATATGCCGATGTAAAAAAATTCAGGGATGCACTGCACAATGTACATTCAAAACTTTCACAAACCGGTGAAATAAGAGCGACTGAAGAGCCTTCTAATTTTGGCGGCAAAGTAGTTCAGCTTTGGAATCGCTATAAACGAGTTACTGCTATCGCAGCTTCTATTGCATGCATAACAGCATTATTTATAAGTGCTCTCGCAATGTATTTTTCACCTGCCACCGATAAAAGCCAATTAGAGCGTTTAAGCCGTGATATTGAAGTGATAAAGAAAACACAGATAGAAACTAATAATACGCTTAAAAATGTTGCCACACCAAAAATTCCTAAAGGTGCTATTGTAAAAACAGGCGGAACTGCCTTTTTAATTGATGGAAAAGGCTTTTTAATAACAAATGCCCATGTATTAAACGGAAGCGGTGCTACTGTAACTGATAAAGATGGCCACGAATATAATTCTGCTATTTTAGCTGTTGACCACGCTGCTGATCTTGCTTTATTAAAAATTGATGATAAAGATTTTACGTCGGTAAAAACTTTGCCTTATTCTATTCGTCATTCTCAACCTGATTTGGGTGAAGAACTTTTTACTTTAGGTTATCCACGTGATGAGATTGTTTATAATATGGGTTACTTAAGTGCAAAAACCGGCTATAAGGGTGATACATCAAGTTGCCAGCTTTCGCTTACCGCAAATCCCGGCAACTCCGGCGCTCCGGTTTTTAATAAGAATGGTGAAATTGTTGGTATCATCACTACCAAACAAACACAGGCTGAAGATGTAGTGTTTGCTTTAAAATCGAATAATATTTTTAGAATGATTGATAGCCTGAAAATATCAGACACATCTTTAAGAAATATAAAACTGCCTGCTAAAACTTCTTTAAAGAACATGGATAGAGTAAGCCAGGTGAAAAAAGCAGAAAGCTGCGTTTATCTTGTAAAAGCGTATAATTAAAAAATTTTGTTTTCAGTATTCAGTCCCGCACTTTTGTGGGACTTTTTTTAACTAACTGAACAATTAATTTTAAAACAAACCAAAATGAAACTACTTTTTCAGCTCTCGCTGATTACAATTCTATTTACATTTTTCACAGGCTGCGCTTCTATTGTTAGCAAAAGCAACTGGCCAATTTCTATTGATTCAAATCCAGATAATGCCAATGTTAGCATTGTCAACAAAAGAGGTATTGAAGTTTTTAAAGGTAAAACGCCGACAGCTTTAAAACTTAAATCTGGCAGTGGTTTTTTTGCTAAAGAATCCTATGTAGTTACTTTAAGCATGAATGGATATGAAACTAAAAAAATCGATGTAGAATGTAAACTAAACGGCTGGTATTTTGGCAATATCATACTTGGCGGAGTAATAGGAATGCTGATCGTTGATCCTGCTACCGGTGCTATGTACAGATTAGATACAGATGCAGTAAATGAAACTCTTCACAAAAGCAATTCCACTACAGAACTTAAAATACTTAATATAAAAGATGTTCCGGAGAGCCTTAAAAATAATCTGGTAAAACTATAAGCAAGTAACTTTACCGGCAATAAAAAATCCCGGCATTGCCGGGTTTTTTTATTGCCTTATTTGATTGATCTTATCATCCCACAAATTTTCAGGGTATTCTTTGGCTTCAACCAAACGTTTTATGGCTGATTCAACAACAGGTGCATCTTCTTTATACGTAACACCAAACCATTTTGATGATGTTGGAATTACTTCAACCACGCCTCTACCTGATTTAATAAAATAATCGGTCATGGTCGGAATTAAAAACTCTGCCTTTAAATCCTGTGCATTCTTATCTAAAAATACCTGGAACTGTTCTTCACATATATCAATAAACGTTGAATCGTAGCAGAAAAAATTCATGCTCACTTTTGTATCTTCTGTCAATTCAAAAAATTTATCCTGCGCTTCTTCATCAACTATCTTGTCGTCTTTCCTGTAAATTTTTAAACGTTCTGTAATCCCTGTCATTTTATTTTGATCATTAATCGAAATAACACCGCGACTTACGCTTCCGTGTTCGCTTAAAGTATTTGCTAACTCATATGCGATTACTCCGTAAGTTTTTTTATTGCAAACAGCCTGCAAAAAATCAAAAGCTTTTTTAAAAGCATCTTTACCATAAAAATCATCAGCATTAATTACTGCAAAAGGTAAGTTTACTTTGCCTTTACAACAAAGCACTGCATGGGCGGTTCCCCACGGTTTAAGTCTTTCAGGATTTATATTTCTGCCTTCGGTAAATTTATCCAGGCTTTGATATACGTAATCAATCTCAATTTTTCCTTCCAGTTTTGGCTCAATAAGCGCTTTAAAATTGTCAGCAAAATCTTCACGTATAATAAACACTACTCGGCCAAAGCCTGCTTTAATAGCATCGTAAATCGAATACTCCATTATGGTTTCGCCTGATGGACCGAATGATTGTGTTTGCTTCATACTTCCATACCGGCTTGCCATTCCGGCGGCTAATATTACAAGTGTTGATTGCATAGATTTTATTTATGGGCTGCGAAGCTAAGGAACAAGTTTCAAGATTACAAGCAGCAAGAACACAAGAACCATGCAATAACATTGAAACTAAAAAGTATTTATCATCTTTGTTCTAATTAACGAAATTGCCTGCATGAACATAGAACAAAACCGCAACTACGATTGGATGAAACTTTTATTGAACGAAGTGAACCATCGGTTAGAAAAAATAAAATTGGGTGGCGGAAAAAAATCCATCACAAAACAGAAAGAAAAAAATAAACTAACAGCAAGAGAGCGCATTGATTATTTAATAGATGCGGAAAATTCTTTTATAGAAATAGGCGCGTTTGCTGGTTATGAAATGTATGATGAATATGGCGGTTGCCCGGCTGGCGGAACAGTTGCGGGAATCGGTTACATAAGCGGACGACAATGCGTAATTGTTGCAAACGATCAAACGGTAAAAGCCGGTGCATGGTTTCCTATCACAGGCAAGAAAAATCTGCGCATGCAGGAAATTGCGATGGAGAATAATCTTCCAATAATTTATCTTGTTGACAGTGCCGGTGTTTTCCTGCCAATGCAAGATGAAATTTTTCCTGATAAAGAACATTTTGGGCGAATATTTCGCAACAATGCACAAATGAGCGCCAAAGGCATTACGCAAATTGCTGCAGTACTTGGCGCATGTGTTGCAGGCGGCGCTTACTTACCTATAATGAGTGATGAAACAATAATGGCTGAGGATAACGGAAGCATATTTTTAGCAGGCCCTTACTTGGTAAAAGCCGCAATTGGTGAAGATATAGATGCTGAAACTTTAGGTGGCGCTAACACACATAATTCCATTAGTGGTATTGCAGATTATCAATTTAAAACAGAACAGGAATGTTTGGATAAAATCAAGAGCATCATTGGCAAATTAGCGCAGTCAAAAACTGCTGGTTTTAACAGGATTGAACCTGTTGCGCCTTCAAAAGATATAGATAACATTTATAACATTATGCATGTAAACAATGCAAAACCGTATGACGTTGCTGATTTGATTGAATGCATCGCTGATGCAAACTCCTTTGAGCAATTTAAAGAAGATTATGGTAAAACTATTGTGTGCGGCTATGCGAGAGTTGATGGCTGGGCAGTTGGTATTGTAGCTAATCAGCGGCTGATTGTAAAAACAAAAAAAGGTGAAATGCAAATGGGGGGTGTTATTTACAATGACAGTGCCGATAAAGCCGCACGTTTCATTTTGAATTGTAATCAAAAAAAAATCCCGCTTGTTTTTTTGCAGGATGTAACAGGATTTATGGTGGGTAGCCGCAGTGAGCATGCAGGTATTATAAAGGATGGCGCCAAGCTGGTGAATGCTGTTGCCAACTCTGTCGTTCCAAAAATAACGATAATAACAGGCAATAGCTATGGCGCCGGCAATTATGCAATGTGTGGGAAGGCATACGATCCCCGTTTCATATACGCCTGGCCCAGCGCAAAAATTGCTGTAATGGGCGGCGACCAGGCTGCAAAAACTTTATTACAAATACAGGTTTCAGGTAAAAATGTAACTGAAGTTGAACAAAAGGAATTACTTGAAAAAATAAAATCAAAATACGATAAGCAAACAACGCCTTACTATGCAGCAGCGCGTTTATGGGTTGATAATATAATTGATCCTGCAGACACCAGAAAATTAATAAGTGAAGGAATTGCTGCAGCCAATAATAATGAGGATATAAAAGAATTTAAAGTTGGCGTTTTTCAAGTTTAATAAAACATTGAAGCCGCAATTACAACTGCTTTTTGCAGAAAAACATTATTATTTAGAACTGTCTTTGTTACCTTTTTTATCGTTATACGTCTTTTGCGTTCCTGTGTTAGGCGTTGCAACAGAACCATTGATTGTATCCGTACCTATTGTGTTAGATGAATCAGGAGTTGGAATATGCTGACGCTGGTCATCATGATAATCGAGCGCATCTGTTGTTGGATTGTTTGATGTAGTATCATTTACTACAGAGCTTGTTGTGTTACTGCTATTACTATTGCATGCTGTCATAAAACAAAAACTTAAGAATAATGGCAAAATTATTTTTAGTGCTTTCATATGCCTGTTTTTTTTAAATATTCAAACAATGTTCCATTATTTATAAAAAAAGACGGGCTATTGATATAGCCCGTAACCATTACTCAGGATTTGTAAAAAAACTTAGTGCTTTCAATTGTAAGAATATTAGCCAAACACGTGCCAGTGTAATTATACTCTTACTTAATAATGTCTCAATAACAGATCGTGATAAAATGGAATTTTTTTCTACAATATTTTCCTCAGAAAGTAAGTTTACCACTATAATAGTCGAGTATCATTGAACGCAACACGTAATCGTATTTGGCAATGATTAGATTTAAATTAGATTGATCAAGGTTATTTTTTGCAATAAGATAATCAACAGAATTAATAGCTCCTGAATTGAATTTTATTTCCGCTTCGCGAAATGATTCTTTATATGCATTCACCTGGTCAGACAAAACATCATATCTTGTTTTTGCGGAATTTACATTCACATAAGCCTGCCCCACGTTTTGCTGTAACTGCATTTTTGTAGCGTTTAAAGTAACATCAGCATCTTTTTGTTGCAGCAAAGCTGTTTTTATCTGTGTTTTATTTCTTAGATTATTTAATATGGGAATGCTTAATCCTATTACAAAAGAACTATTAAAGTTGTTTTTAAACTGGTTTGCGTATTTTATTTTATTAATGGAGTAATTATCCTGCGAAACAAAAACCGGCAGCTTATCCGGCCCGTTTAAAACATAGCCACTTGTTTGTACCTCTGTTGTATTTACATATTGTTGTTCAGTTGCATTGTCAGAGTAATTTGTAAAAATGCCACCGCTAAAATACAGGGATGGATAGCGCTGGGAACGGAAAGATCTCAATCCGTATATAGCGCTACGCTGACGCAGTTGTGCCGCTTTTACAATAGCAAGATTTTGTAATGCAGATTGATAAATAGAATCTGTATTACTATTAGTATTATCACCAATATCCGATAATGTAAGCCGCTCCAATTGCTGGTTTTTATTGTATGGAATATTTAATAACTGTGCTAATGTAACCTTTGCAGTTTCCAGTGAATTTTGCGCATTTACTGCGTTCAATTGATTGTTGGCATATTCACCTTTAAGATCATAGAACTGGCTTGGACTAACGGCGCCTTCCTGGTTTAAAATATTCAAGCGTTCAACTTGTTTTTCTGACACGTCCTGTTGCTGCAAAGAAACCGTGAGCAGATCTTCGTTGGTTAGCACCTGCAAATATTCTAATATCACACTCATGGCTATAAAATCCTTTTCGCTCTGTATTTCAAACGTGCTGGCCTGGTAAGCTAATTTATTTTGCCTGATATTATTTTGAATAGCAAATGCATTGAATAATGTAAGCGATGTATTTAAACTGTAATTATCATACTTAACACTTTGGTTAGCGATCGTGTTTGTATAAGGATCAATATTACGGCCTGTATTGATACCATGGCCGATATCGCCGTTTAAGGTTGGCAACATATAGCCTTTTGAGCCTTGCCATGTAACTTTGGCAATGTCTGAAGTTACTTCCCTGTGTTGAACATCAGCGTTGTTTTGTAATGCAATTTGTACACACTGTTGTAAAGTTAGTTTTTGCGTTGTATCAAGTGTTTGAGCGAATAATCCAATCGTAATAAAAACACTTAAACTACATATCGTAATTGCTTTTTGTATCATACTCCGTTCTTCGTTTAAGATTCTATTCTTCCGTCTAATAAATTAATTATGCGTGAACCATATTCTGCATTTTTTTCTGAATGAGTAACCTGGACGATGGTTACACCGTCTTCTTTATTCAGTTTGCTGAATAGTTCCATTATTTCCTCGCCTTGTTTTGAATTCAGGTTGCCTGTGGGTTCATCCGCAAGTAATAATTTTGGATTGGCAACCAGCGCTCTTGCAATGCCCACCAACTGTTGCTGGCCACCCGATAACTGCGTTGGAAAAAGATCCTTTTTACCAACAATATTAAAACGATCTATTATATCGGCAACTATTGCTTTTCTTTCAGAGGTTTTTGAGTTTTGATAAATAAGGGGTGTTTCAATATTTTCATATACAGTTAATTCATCAATAAGATGGTAGGCCTGAAACACAAACCCTATATATTGCTTGTATAATTGCGAACGATGCTTTTCTTTAAGCTTATGTACAGCTTCACCCATAAAAAAATATTCACCTTCATTAAACTCATCCAGCATTCCTATAACATTTAGTAGTGTAGATTTCCCAGAGCCTGAAGGGCCCATCACCGATACAAATTCTCCTTGCTTAATGGTAAGATTTATATCTTTTAAAAGATAGGTTTTATTACCTCCGATATTTATCCATTTAGAAAGATGCTGTAATTCTATCATGCTTTATTTCAAATTTATGTACCTGAAGTATTAGAAAGATATACCAATTGCAACAAGTATTGAAAAGCAAAGGCTTAGCATATGAGAAGGATAAAGCAGTGTTCGATTTTGATACAGTTATTGTTCATTTTCAGCATAAAAAAATGCTAAACCAAAACCAATGAATTGATTTTTTCTGCAAGCTCAACATCTTTTTCTGTAATTACGTCGCCTGCATCGTGTGTGCTCAACCAAATTTCCAGTTTGTTATATACGTTCGTCCATACAGGATGATGGTTCATTCGTTCAGCTTCAATAGCAACCCGAACCATAAATGCAAATGCTTCAGAAAAGTTTTTAAATTCAATCTTTCGATACAATGCATTATTCTTTTCTGTCCAGTTATCAGGTGTTTTCATAATTATAAGATTAAATTTCCTTTATTTTTAATTTTCGCGTGGGCTAATTCTGTTACCAGTTGTATACCATTAATGGTTTTAAGATTTTGCTGAAGATCTAAAACTTCTTCTTCAGTAACAACATCACCTTTAAGGAGCCACAAAAAATCAAAGTGTTTAAACTCGGGCAGTAAATATTCCCCTTCAAATTGATTGTGATAAATATAATGCGTTATTTCTCGCTCCGTTTCACAGAATTGATAAACCTGGAAAAAATAATTACGCGTTTTCTTTTTTATTTGAACTTCTGCATCGGTAAGCAGCCTGAAATCATAGTACAACTGATAATTCACAAGCCAGCAAAAGCGATAATTTTTTAATTGAGACATAATGCCTAATAAACGTGAGCCCGTAAAAAAGTCGTCTTCAATAGCGTCAATATCCAATATAAGCTTTGCCATATTTAAAAAGCAAATTAAAATAATTCGGTATCTTAAAAATAGATGGGATGAATATAATTACTTTAGCAATTATATTAGGTTGTTGCACTTTAATAAAAATAAGGCGCTTGTCTGATACGAGCATTCAACATCATATGAATTTTAAAGTATTGTTTTAAAAAAAGGTGTAATCAAGAAGAAAAAAATCATTTTTATACTCAATTAGTACATTTAAAATTGTTTTCGGCCTTCCTATCCCTGCAGCCCTCGGGCTCAATATAACTTTACGCTCGAATAGCTTTTATTTATTGAAATTTATTTTAAATCAGCTTATTATGTTTTACACAGCTATAGCTTGTAGCTCAAGATAGTTTTAATAAATACTCAAAACGGTCACTTTATCAAACAGGCCAAACATTTGCATTCTCCAATTGGGAATTGCTGTGTGCTCAGAAATTAATTCAATGCATTTATTTTTGGTTTGAATCCAATAATTATTTTCTATGAATAATCGCACCTGGCAATTGCTTATTATAGCATGCCTTTTATTTACCAACGCAGTTTTTGCGCAGTCAGCAAAAGAAATATTTTCAAATTCCGGTATTTGGGAAGATTACGGCTACCCGGTCAATGCAAATCTTTATCCTGAATTTAAAGGCAGGTTGGTTAATATTAACTGGGCAGATATTGAGGTATCTCCAAATGTATGGAACTGGACCGAATTTGATAATGATATTGAGCAACACATTGCCGACGGCATGCCCGTAATTTTTATGGTTTATACAGGCGGAAATGCACCTACATGGCTTTACGCTAATGGAGTTCCGAGGGTAAACCAAACAAATAACGGAGTTTCTAACGGCTATGTTCCTTATTATCTTGATCCAACATACAACACCTATTTTAAAAGAATGATCACTACAGTAAGGCAACACGTAGAAACGATGGACCCTTCTGTAAGAAATAAAATTATCGGAGTTCAGGCATGTTTTGGCAGCACGGGTGATCAAATAGGATATAAAGGCGATGTAGCAAAGCAGTATGAAATTTCAGATGATCAGCTTGATAGTCTTTTTAAAGTGTATTCATTGTATTATTATAACGAGTATAAAAATCTCGAGCCTAAGATAACAATCCTAAGTAATCCTGACTATGAACATTCTGCACAGCAGTTGTGGTTAAATGCCAATTGCCCTGGTAATTGGACAAAGTGCGGCACAATGGCAAAAGGTTCGCAATTAAATATGGAATCAGATAAAAATGCATGGTTATATGATGTTTTAAATAAACCTTCTGCGGGCACTTATGTTAAAGCAAGATCTGAAATTGTAGGCCAGCAATTGTATGCCGGTTGGTGGACAAAAAATCAATATAAACAGATGTTTGCTACTATGTGTTATTGCATTTACTGGGGTGTTGACTGGCCGAATGAAACTTCGTCTATTATACAAGATCCAAAGTTTGATTCTACATTCAATTTCTTTAATAAATATGCAGGTCAAAAAATCGCTGGTCTTGCAACCAATGCTTTGTGTGCATTGAAAGATGTATTGGATGCTTCTGATAGTGTTCGCTTTCCTGCATCTATTTATGGCATGCCTTCGCACACCAACCAGGTTAGGTATGTAAATATTTATAAAGATTATATTAATTACGGAGCAAAACTGGAAGATCCTGCAGCGGCTATAGGAAATGAATATGATTGTCTTGGCGCAAAAGGTACAAACGATGTTGGCTGGCATCTTTTACCTGGCAATTATGAAAGATTTCTTCATCAAATTGATGCCAACATCACCAGCGCAGGTTACTGGAATGTAGACAGTGAAAACCCGGATGTAATGTATGGAAGATTTGCAAGAGGGTTCGATTTATCAAAGGGAAAAGATGCTTTATACTTTGATGTAGATAATGCGTTTTTAAACAATAAACCATTAAAAGCATTATATCCGGTTACCATTGAAGTAACATATTATGACAAAGGCACCGGGAGCTGGCAATTATTCTACGATGCCCAGGGCAAATTAAATAAAGCTTCTGCCAATATAGTTTGTACCAACACCGGCACATGGAAAAAGGCAACCTTTGTTTTAACTGATGCACAATTTGGTAACAGAAGTGAAAGAAATTCTGATTTTTATATTAAGAATACCGGTAACCAAAATGTAATTTTTAGTATAGTAGAATTATCAAGACAACAACAATCGGCTGCAAATTTTGTAACCAGTTCAATGCCCGCTTTCGACACTGTTTGCAAAAACTCTGTACTTGCACCTAAGAGCTTTGTTTTAAACGCAGCATTTTTGAACGGAGAAAAAGTACAAATAGGACCGCTAAATGGTTTTAGCTTTTCTACTTCTCCAGATAGCGCTTTTACTTCTACTTTGTATTTGTCAAACTATGGTTCAGCAATAAACAGTGTTATTTATGTAAAACTGGATACAAAAGATACAGGTGATTTCTCAGGAAGAGTTTTAATAAAAGGTGGCGGTTTATCGAATGGTCGGGTAAAGGTTAAAGCATATGTTCAGAATTCAAGTCCTTTACTGAAAGCTAACATTACACCAATCAGTTGTTATAACAGTAAAAATGCTGCAATTGAACTGGATCCGCAAGGGGGTGTTGGACCTTTTACGTATAATTGGACCAACGACGTGCAACAGCACTGGAGCGATTCAAATAAAGATATCAGTAATTTGAATGTAGGTAATTATACTGTGGTTGTTAATTCCTTTGGAGGATGTAGCGTTTCAAAAACATTTAATATTACACAACCTGATGTGTTAGTAACAAGTGTTACACAGGACAGCGCTATCAGGTGTAAAGGCGGTTCTACAACTGTTAGTGTAACTGCACTTGGTGGAACGGAACCATATACAGGAGCAGGAACATTTACAGTTCCGGCAGGCTATAAAGCTTACATGGTAACAGATGCTCATGGCTGTACTGATCAGCAAGGTTATACAGTAGCTGGAGGTACCATTCCCATTCCATATAAACCTGCGGGAATTAATGGACCTTTAACTGCAACATCTGGCCAACAAAACATCGTTTTTTCAATACAAAATCCAAACAGTTTAAATAATTATTACTGGACAGTTCCATCTGATGCAAAAATTATATCAGGTCAAAATACATCTTCTGTTGTTGTAAACTGGGGAACGGTTACAGGCTATGTTAATGTGCAAGCGGTAAACGATTGCGGGCAGTCGCCGGTACTTTCGAAAAGGGTAACAGTTTCAAACAGCAATGCTTTTGGAACTAATATAAACGGCTCAGTAGCATTAATGCCTAATCCGGTTAAAGATGCAGCGGCACTTGTATTTAATTCCGAAACAAATGCACCGTTTACAATTGAGATTACGGATTTTAGCGGAAAATCATTATTCGTTAAAAAAGGCAGATCGCTGCTTGGAATTAACCGCGAAGCAATAAATGTGCAGAATTTTTCTGTAGGGTTATACTATGTAACATTAACTATTAATATAACAGAAAAGCAAACTTTAGTGCTGGTAAAACAATAAGATATAAGCGCTTAGAATTTTAAATGAGCTTTGATTGTTTAGAACTGAACGTCAAAGCTCATTTCTTTTCCGTTTCTTGATATTATCAAAGTTGTTTTGTCACCTTTTTTAAAGCGCTGCAATGTTTGCATGTAAGTTTCAATATCTACAAATTTATATTCACCTAATTGCAGCAAAACATCACCAGCCTTTAAACCAATTTTCTCGGCAGTTTTTCCTTTGCTCACACCGTCAATGCGCAAACCTGATCCGGTGTAGCCATAATCAGGCATTACACCTAAAGTAACAGGCAAATGTGTGCTTTTCATCTCCTGGTCTTTAGTTTGAAAAAATGCAAGTTTGCCTTTATTGTTAGTTGCGTTAACAATATTCACGATGAAATCAATTATTTCCGTCTCATCCTTATAATTTATTTTATCAGCATCATCTGTTGCCTTATGATAATCAGGTTCTGTGTTGGTAAAGAAAAATAGCACGGGAATACTGTCATGATAAAATGCTGAATGATCACTTGGGCCGCTGCCACTGCTATCAAATTTCACAACAAGATTCGGGTCAGCAGTAGTTTGAAAAATTTCGCCCCATGTTGGAGAAGTGCCGTAACCGCCAATAGTAAGTTTGCGTGCTGAATCATAACGGCCGATCATATCCATATTGATCATGTAGTTAATATTCGCATTTACTGTTGGATGTTGTAACCAATATTTTGAACCAAGCAATCCTAATTCTTCACCTGAAAAAGCTATAAATAAATAGTTGTTATCATGAGATTTTGTGTTGTATAATATTCTTGCAAGCTCCATTAAAGCGGCAGTACCACTTGCATTATCATCAGCGCCATTATGAATTTGCCCTTGCCCGTCTAAGCTGTTACCATCTTCACCGTAACCTAAATGATCATAATGTGCACCAATGACTACTGTAGCAGGTGCATTAAAATTTAAATATCCAATTACATTATGCGCTTTGCGATTATCTGTGGCAAGATGCACACTTACATCAATATCATAAATATTAGTAAGATCTGAAAAATACTTTTGTACGCCGGTTTCAGTTAAATAAACAACAGGAATTGCTGCGCTTTGTGCAGTATCCATTTTATCAAATAAAATATTATCCGCTAAGGTTGAGCTGTTATATACTACCAATGCCTTTGCACCTTTCTTCGCGTCTTTTTCCGCTTCAGCTTTAACCTCACTTATCATATCAAAATGCGGGTTCTTTTTATTATCATCCAATATATCGGCAACATTCCAAAACCACACTTGATTTTCTTCCCTCAACATCGGCGAAACACTTGCTTTTATTTCAAGGTTAGCTGAAAATGATAAAGGATAATAATCTGTTTTTGGTTCAAGCTTCGCCCCATTCACCAAAAAAAAGTTATCTGCAGAACTAAACCCTTTTCCTTCACTTATTTCAAATTCCTGTATATACCCGTTATCACCTTTAGGAGCGAGTTTATATTTTTCAAACATATTACTTATGTACTGCATTGCCAGCGTTTCGCCGGGGGTGCCTGCTCTCCGGCCTTCCAATTGATCACTTGCCAGGTATTGAATATGCGCCTGGAGGTTAGCTGTAGTTGTTTTATCCGCTTTCGCTTTCGCCTTTTTTGATTGTGCATTTAAAGTAAATACCAACGGTATAAAAAGAAGAAGTGCCCGCAATTTTTTCATACATGTGCTTATTTCGCAAATGTAAGAGAGAGATTTTTACTTAAATAGTTTAAGTTAAAAATGCTAAAAAGGATGTTTATAAATATCAGGCTAATGTCAAAATTGCTTATATCGTAATTATTTCTTGATGACAGCTATTAATTTGCGCGATTAAATTAATTCATACTGATACGTAATAATGTTAATATAGCGTTGGTAGGCAACCCTAACAGTGGTAAATCTTCTTTGTTTAATGCTTTAACGGGTCTTAATCAAAAAGTAGGAAATTTTCCGGGTGTAACTGTTGATAAAAAAACCGGAACAGCATTGCTTGACGATGACATCACTTCTACAATAATTGACTTACCCGGAACATACAGCTTATATCCGAGGCGTGATGATGAATGGGTTGCTTATAAAGTTTTAATGCATGCTGATGAGCACATTAATCCGGAAATTATTTTATTAATTGCAGATGCAAGTAATCTTAAACGTAATTTGCTTTTTTGCAGCCAGGTTATTGATCTGAAATACCCTGTTGTAATTGCTTTAACGATGATGGATATTGCCCGCAAAAAAGGAATTGAAATTGACGTAGCGGGTCTTTCAACTGAATTGGGCGTTCCGGTTATTCCGGTAAATCCAAGAAAAACTAAAGGCATTAGCCAGTTAAAAAAAATATTGGCGCAAACGGCAAAACAAAAACAGCCTGCACAAAAAAGAGATTTCATAAATAATCATGCGCTGGCTTCCAACGCTATTGAAAAAGTAAAAAACATAATGCCGGGCATCAGCGATTACGAAGGCATTCATTATCTCATTAACCATGAAAATTTTGGTTTGCCCCACACAATAAACGAAGTAATTGAACAAACAGAAATTGATAATAATTTCAATCCGTCTAAAACACAGGCTGAAGAAATTGTACAGCGTTACCAGCGCATAAAACAAGTAATGCATCAAAATGTGGTTGAGCCTGATCCATTACAACGCAAATTGTTTACAGAAAAACTTGACAATCTTTTATTACATCGAATTTGGGGTTATGCAATTTTGCTTGTTGTTTTATTCTTTTTGTTTCAAAGTATATTTTGGCTGGCGCAATACCCAATGAATGGGATTGACTGGAGTTTCTCGCAACTAAGCGGCTGGCTGAATAACGTTTTACCAACATCCTGGTGGAGCGATCTTCTCGTAAATGGATTGATTGCCGGTTTAAACGGAATCCTTGTTTTTGTTCCCCAGATAATGATTTTGTTCGGACTAATCACTTTACTTGAAGACACTGGTTATATGGCACGCATAAGTTTTTTAAGTGATAAACTTATGCGTAAAGTTGGCTTGAACGGCAAAAGTGTAATGCCAATGATTAGTGGTTTTGCCTGTGCTGTTCCAGCCATTATGTCTACAAGAAATATTGAAAATAAAAAAGAAAGACTGCTTACAATTTTGGTTACGCCACTAATGAGCTGCAGTGCACGATTGCCCGTATATACAATTTTGATCGCTCTTGTTATTCCTAATAAATACTACATCGGCTTTTTAAGTTTACAGGGTTTAGTAATGATGGCTTTATATCTTTTAGGAACTGTAATGGCTTTAATAGTTAGTTATATTTTCAAGTTTGTTATCAATCTAAAAGAAAAAAGTTATTTCATTTTAGAGCTGCCTGTTTACCGCTCACCGCGATGGAAAAATATTGGTATAACAATGATTGAAAAAGCAAAAATTTTTGTTACCGATGCAGGAAGAGTAATTATTTTAATTAGTTTGTTACTGTGGTTTCTCAGCAATTACGGACCATCGGGCAAAATGAATGCGGTAAACGAAAAATACACCGCCTTGAAACAACAAATTGTTTCACCGCAACGGGCTGCATTAATAGAGAAACAATACAAATCGGAGAAATTACAAAATTCTTTTGCCGGCATTTTAGGCAAAACCATTGAACCCGTTATAAAACCATTAGGCTATGATTGGAAAATTGGAATTGCACTTATTACTTCATTTGCCGCACGGGAAGTATTTATTGGAACAATGGCAACCTTATACAGCGTTGAAGACAAAGACAACAGTACATTGCAACAAAAAATGCAAAGTGCTGTAAAAGATGACGGCACTAAGGTTTATACATTACCAGCCGCCTTATCTCTAATGGTCTTTTATGTTTTTGCAATGCAATGCATGAGCACGTTAGCCGTTGTACGAAGAGAAACAAGAACATGGAAATGGCCAGTGGCTCAGTTTATATATATGACAGGCCTTGCTTATTTAATGAGTTTGCTTGTATTTCATATTTTCTAATATTGCATTGAGTAATGATATAAAATAACTATACTTATATCTATTATTAAAATGCCAGCAATAAGCCAGGTTAACCGGTTTTGAAACAATTTGGATTTTCTTCTTTTATCATTTCTTGAATTATACAAAGCATAACTGCTGAAGAAAAACCAGTTAGTTAAACTCCTGTTTGTAGTGCTTGTAAAAAACAGATAAGTTTTTACAGCAATTAAATAAACAGTACAGCTGTAATAAAATATATTATGATTTCTGATGTCATAGCCACTGAAATTTATATTCATCAATGGCAAGCAATAATACAACTAAGATACACAAATTAAATAGGAACACCGGCGCAGTTAATATTAGCTTCTGATTAAATTTTACAGTGCAAAAGGCATCATTTCAATCAGAGTGTTTGTCTTGATGATTAAGCGTTAATTAATATTTCTTTGGCTGCAATTTTTGTAAATTCGTTAAGTATGGAAGCAGAGCAAGCTATTGAGCAACAGGTTATATTGCCCAAATACAATCTTACACCTGAACAGGAAAAAAAATTAATCTTAAGGCAGTACCGCGCTTTACTAAAAGTTTTACGTCCGAAACTTAAAAAAGGTGATGAAGAATTAGTACGCCGCGCTTTTGAAATTTCTGCTGATGCGCA
>JAFBAF010000193.1 GCA_019247895.1 Parafilimonas sp.
ATTTCCGTCTCATAAGTTATTGTTTTTCGTACTGGCAGTTAATTGTGATTTGTATATCCTCTCCAATTCTTTTTTGTAAAAATGATTCGCCGATAACATTATAATCTTTTCTTTTAACAGTAAATGTTGAATTAACGGAAATATTGCCACCACTTACTTTTACGGTTCCGGCTGCTTTTATTGATTTGGTTACATTTTTAATGGTAAGATCGCCGCTAACAGAAATATTGTACGTTCCATCCTTTGAAAAATTAACTGCAGAAACATTCTCGATCTTTCCCTTAAACCCCGCTTTTGGATATTTTTCAGAAGCCATGTAATCATCATTATTAAAGTGATCTTCCATTGCAGTTTTTGCAAAATGAAAACTTTTAATAGCCACTTTAAATTCTAAGTCTCCTGTTGATGCATTTAACACACTTACTGCTTCATTGTTTTGCGCTTTTATATCTTCCAATGGTGTGTGTGAGTAAAAAGAAACATTGCCGTTGCGTGTAATATAATTCTGGCCAAATGTTGTTGCATAAGAGAAAAAAAGAATAGCAACAGCAACTAAAAACTTTTTCATTGTTTATTATTTATTTAATTAATTATTGGGAGCGCCTGCATGTACCCATGCTGCAATTTGATTGATGCTGCAATCATCAATCATCGGTAATCCATCTGGCATTGGCGGTGCACCACCTTCATGCATTACGGCTGATAAAAGAGTACCATAAGTAAACTGGCCATCTAAAGCAAGTGAAGAAATAGTTGGGTAATCGTACAAATTAAACCCGCTGATAGAATTATCTCCGTCATGGCAGGTTTTACAATTAGCATCAAGTATTGCTTTTATTTCTATGCTATACCTAATGTTGGTTGTATCGCATATAACATTACCGGAGCTATCCTTAGGTGAAGGATACACTACATCTCCTTTGTGATAAGCACAACCTTGAATAATTAATGTAAGCGCAGTGATACAAGCGGCAGCAAAAACAATTTTTTTCAGCATTGGATATTCATTAAGATTATAAACAGCAGATTGGTTAAAATATTATTTCACCAGTATTCCTTCGTTCAATATCACATCACTTAAGTAACCGGTACAAATACCTTTAAAAGTGATGGTATTTCCTTTTTGTATAGCCCCCGGATCTTGTTTAAAAGTGCAGTTCACACCAAACACAGGATCGTTAGATTGAAGATAGACAACGGTTTCACCCGCCTGGTTCTTCTTTATATTCGTAACAATGCCTGTTACTTCAACTGCTTTATTTAAGTAAAGCGCATTGGCAGATTGTTCATTGTTACTGAATGAATCAAAAATGGCTGCCGCGGTTATATGTATGCCTTTTTCCTTCGATACATCTCTTGCCGGTTCATTCCATACATAATATGCATAGATTGAACCTACACCGGCAATTAATATAATTATGATGAGAAATGCTTTCTTCCTGGCTGTCATATGCAAATGTTTATATGTTTAAGCGATGCTTAAAATAAAACATGTTCAGCAGGAAATTTCGTTGCCTGAACAGGTAAAAAAAGAAATTGAAAAAAAGCTAAATTGGTTTTACATCATTTATACAACACCTGAACCGTTTCAGGTGTTTGTTGTTTCAAGATGATCTGTTTATCGTTTGTCATTTTTGCAAGCAGTTCATTATTGAAATGACGAATCGTTAACAATGATAAATTTTTTTCAACCTGTACATCAAAAATTAAACTTGCTGCCGCAGCAAGTTGTTCAATTTTTTCTGCACGATCATCCAAACATAATTGCAAACTTATTGCACCTGTTTGTATAAGGTTAGGTTTGATGTTTAGTTCCCCCAGCATTTTATATAATTCACTCATCGGCTTTTCACCAACAAAAGAAAAATCCTGGCTGTGCAGATGTATTAAAGCCTGCTTTTCTTTAATGATAACAACAGGTGGTAAATGTTTTGCTTGTTTTTTAGAAATGATTGTTCCTGCTAAAGATGGATCTAAAAAACATTTTACGTGTAACGGAATACCTTTGTTCTGCAAAGGCTTTATTGTTTTTGGATGAATAACCTGCGCACCATAATAAGCCATCTCAATCACTTCATCAAAACTTAATTCAGGCATTAATTGCGCATCAGGAAAATGTTTTGGATCAGCGCTCATTACGCCTTCCACATCTTTCCATATTGTTTGGCTTTCTGCGTTTAATAAGTTAGCAAACACCGCAGCAGTATAATCACTTCCTTCGCGGCCAAGTGTGGTACTTTCATTTTCATCTGTACTGCCAATGAAACCCTGTGTGAGAATTATATTGTTCGTTGACCATAGACCATCAATCATGGACTTTACTTTTCCTTCCGTTACGTTCCAGTCAATATTCGCGTCTCGGAAATTATCATCGGTACGGATGATATCTCTTACATCAATCCATTTATTATTAATTCCTTCTTCATTCAAAAAATAACTTACAATGCATGTGCTTAATAGTTCACCAACACAAACGATCTGATCATAATAATAATCATATTCACGAACAGGTTTATCATGCAATAACCACTCAACTTCAGTAAAAAAATTATTTAATTGTTCATAACAAGCATTGTAGTGTGTAACCAATAAATATTTTGCTGTGTTAAGATGTTGATTTTTTATTACTGTAAATAATTGTAACGCTTCATCCTTATTGCCTGCATAAAAAGCTTCGGCCACTTTCTCCAAAGCATTCGTTGTTTTGCCCATTGCAGAAATAATAACAACCAGCTTTTCATTTGCATATAATGAAAGTATCTGTTTTACATTTTGTATTCTATCAACTGTATTTACACTGGCGCCGCCGAATTTAAAAACTTTCATGTATGTTTTTTAATGGTCGCAAAAGTAGTTCGAAACTCAAAAAAGCATGCGTAATTAAAAACTAACAAGTGTTAACTTATGAAATTTCAATTATACATTTGCAGCAAACGAATTGCTCATGGCTGTAAACAGGCGTGTATTAACGCTGGATGAATTTACCATCCAGGCATTCAGAAAAATACCAAATGCTACCGGAGAACTAAGTGCTTTATTGCGTGATATAGGTTTGGCTGCAAAACGCATTCATGTTGAAGTAAACAAGATTGGGCTGGTTGATATGTTGGGCGATACCGGCGATGTAAATGTGCAGGGCGAAGAAGTGAAAAAGATGGATGTGTTTGCCAACAATCAAATGATCGGTGTTTTAAAACATGGCGTTAGCTGTGCCGGCATTGGCAGCGAAGAATTAGATGATATTGTTGTGTTTGATGATGAGATGAGCAATCAAAGCAAATATGTTGTATTGTTCGATCCGCTTGATGGCAGCGCTAATATTGATACGAACGTTTCTATCGGAACCATCTTCGGCATTTATAAAAGAAAAACAGAAAAAGGAACGGCTTGCAATAAACAGGATTTTTTGCAACCCGGGCTTGCACAAGTTGCCGCAGGTTATGTTGTATATGGTTCATCAACAATGCTTGTGTATGCAACAAGAAGAGGCGTAAACGGTTTTACATTAGATCAGTCTATCGGTGAATTTTGTTTAAGCCATCCTGATATTAAATGCCCACCCGATGGAAAAATTTATTCTGTTAACCATGGCAATTTTTTTAAGTATGAAAAACCTGTTCAGGATTATATAACCTGTTGTCAAAAGAAAACAGAAAAAGATGGCGGCCCATATACCAATCGTTATATCGGCAGCATGGTTGCAGATGTGCATCGCACTTTAATTAAAGGCGGCATTTTCATGTATCCGGGAACAACCGGAAGGCCGGAAGGCAAGTTGCGTTTAATGTATGAGTGTAATCCGTTTGCTTTTATTCTTGAAGTGGCTGGCGGAAAAGCCAGCAACGGCATGCAAAGAGTTGTTGACATTCAGCCAACACAATTACACCAGCGAACACCATTTATAACCGGCAGTAAAAATATGGTTGATGAGTGTTTGAGTTACCTCATCCCCTCACCCCAACCCCTCTCCACTCGTGGAGAGGGGCATTCCTCTGTTTAAGCTCCAAACAATTTTTTCAACGGTATAAAATCTTAATTATTTTTTGGTTACAAGCAGTTGTATTTCATGGCATCGTTCCTTGCGTCGCAACACTTTTACTATTGAATCAATGAGCAGCTTTGTCCTCTGTGTAATTCTTTGCAAAAACGCAGCAACTCTGTATTGAACTTCATTTCATAAAAATAAATCACTGTTAAAATAACTCCCTTTAGGGTTGGGGCTTACATTCGCTAAAAATTGTTATATATGATCAGCAATCATGAAATTGATTATAAAATTTTCGGTGAAGAATTACAATATGTAGAAATAGAATTAGACCCAAATGAAACTGCTGTTGCAGAGCCAGGCGCATTTATGATGATGGACGACGGCATTTCTATGCAAACCATTTTCGGCGATGGGAGCCAGCGACAGGATAACAGCATCATGGGCAAATTATTCAGTGCGGGCAAACGTTTGCTTGTTGGTGAAAATTTATTCATGACTGCCTTCACCAACACATCACCAGGCAAAAAACATGTAAGCTTTGCAGCACCATACACAGGCAAAGTTGTTGCTTTGAATTTATTAGCATTAGGCGGAAAAATCATCGCACAAAAAGATGCCTTTTTATGTGCAGCAAAAGGTGTAAGTATAGGAATAGAATTTCAACGCAAATTAGGAACAGGCTTATTTGGCGGCGAAGGTTTTATTATGGAAAAAATTGAAGGTGACGGCATGGCTTTTTTGCATGCCGGTGGCTTTGTGCAGGAGAAAGATTTAATGCCAGGTGAGTTATTAAAAATTGATACCGGTTGCATTGTTGGTTTTACCGGTGGTGTTGATTACGATATTCAATTTATTGGCGGAATAAAGAATACAATTTTTGGTGGTGAAGGTTTATTTTTTGCAACATTAAGAGGGCCGGGAAAAGTTTGGATTCAATCATTACCAATAAGCCGTTTAGCTTCAAGGATTCTTCAATTCGCAACTTATAATCGAAAAGAGGAAGGAAGCATTTTAGGCAAACTTGGTAACATGCTGGATGGGGATGGATATTAGTTTATAGTTTGTAGTTTCAGCGTTTCAATTGTTCAATGTTTAAAGTTTATTGTTTTTACACTTAGATGTAAATCAAATAATAAACAACATAAAAATTCCCCTTTAGGGGCTAAGGGCATGAACTTAACCGCAAAACATATATTAGTAAAAGGAAAGGTGCAAGGTGTTTTCTTTAGAAAAACTGCAAAACAAATTGCAGAAAATTTAAACATTGCAGGTTGGGTAAAAAATACAGATGAAGGCCATGTTGAAATTTTCGCCCAGGCATTTGAAGAAGAATTGACGAAATTTATACATTGGTGTAAACAAGGTCCGCCAAAAGCTGATGTAAAAAATATTGAAGTAGAAGATGTGGAGCCGGATGAAAGCGTAAAACATTTTTCAATTAAATATTAAGTTATTGAATGGAAGAGCAGAAACATAAACTGCAACTGCGTTCAATCCGTCTCGAGGCTTTAGGTGATGGCATTTTTGCTGTTGCGATGACCATTCTTGCCATCGAATTAAAATGGCCACATCTCGAAGACACTTCTTATAAAACATTTGTTACAGCTTTTCATGAAATACTGCCAAGCCTGCTTTGTTATGTTATAAGTTTTATTGTTTTAGGCATAATGTGGTTTGGACATCGTATGATATTTGAATACATCGGCAAAACAAACAGGCATTTTATTTACCTCGGCATTTTATTTTATATGATGGTTTGCCTTGTGCCTTTGAGTACAAGGTTTCTTGCAGAAAATGATTTGCAATGGGGAACCATTTTTGTGTATGGACTGAACTTAAGCTTATGCAATCTCACGTTGTATTTTCAATGGAGCTACGGCATTAACCGTGCAGGCTTTCTGGAAAGAGAATTACCTCCCGAAGTAAAGAAAGAAGCAAGATTTTTATTTTTGATTTCGCCTGTTGTTTATACGATAGCGATTGTTTTATCCTTATGGTTTCCGGTTGCAAGTATAGTAATATTTGTTGCAACACCGCTACTTTACCTCATTCCAAATAAATTGGATAAATATCTCCCTTGATAATAAAAATTACCTTGAAAACTGCAGTGTAAATTTTTTGTATGTGAACCAATTATACAACGCAATAAATGCAGGTAAGAAAATAAAAGTTGAGATTAGGCTATTCCTGTAAAAAGGTAAACCAAAAGTGTACGATTGCCACAAGCCGCTTATATCAGTATTATAACCCATTATTGAAGCCTGCGTTTTCCACACAATAAAATTCGATAATAAAAAGAAAATAGTTGGGCCAATAAATGCAGCTGCAATAATGCCGGCAGTTTTAAATCTTCTTAAACCAATGCTGATCATTGTTAACAAAACAAACAAGATATAATTAATGATCTGTCCGCTGTAAAATCCTGCAAACGGAAATACATTTAATATATGCAGAACCTGCAATAAAATATCACTGGTCAGCAACACAACCAGCGGAACCAAAAAAGCAAGTGGTTTATCTTCTATCATTAAACCGGCAAACATTGATACGGCCATTACACACGTAAAACCGCTAAAATTAATTTGCGGAGCACAAATAACTTTCACTAATGTTGACACAACGATGAGGATGAAAAGAAAAATGATAGTTTGCTTTGTTAACTTCATATCAAAATAGAATTAAGCTGCAAAAATAAGCATTCCATCTATGGAACAAAAGCTTTGTATGCATATAGTTTTTTGTTTGTGGAAATAGTATACGTTTCATTTGGCAGAATTGCAATCGCTTCTCCTTTTTTTGCTGTAAGTGAATTTGTTCCGTCAATATTTAACTCTCCTTCTATAATTACAATAATTTCTAAGGAAGAAGTTTCTGATTGATATATTTCGCCGGCATTTAATTCTATTTTACTAATGCCAAAATCTTCAACCGGACAAGGATAATTTGTTTCGCCGCTTGTAAGATCAATGCCTTTCATCACATTCGGTTCGATGCCTTCAAATACTATATGCTTCATCAATTCAGGTACATCAACATGTTTTGGTGTTAATCCGCCGCGTAAAACATTATCACTGTTTGCCATTAGTTCTACATTTTGACCTTCCAAATATGCATGCGGTAAACCAGCGCCCTGGAAAATGCCTTCGCCGGGATTTGCGTTCACTATATTGAAAAAATAAACAGAGAAAATACCGCGATCAATGTTTTTTAAATGTTTTTCGTGTTCATACAATTTTGCAACCCACCAACCTGCATCGTGTTTTGTTAGCTCATTTTTCTTTTTACGGTTAATTTCTTTTTCAACCAACGTATAAAGCAACTTATCAACTTCATCCTGCGGCATCATCATTACATGTTTATACAAACCTTTATAACCTTTATCCAAAGCAATTGTATCAAAGCCTTTAAATTCAGGAACAGTTTGTAAAACCTTCAACAATTTATCTTCGGGCAAAAACCCATGCAACAACCAAAACTCACTTAAAGCAATCATCACTTCCGGTTTATGATTTTTGTCTTTATAATTTCTGTGTGCTGCATTTGCAGCAATTCCTTTTGTTTCTTCTTCTTCAAAACCTTTTGCCGCATTTTCTTTTGAAGGATGCACCTGTATGCTCAGCATCTCTTTTACATCCAGTATTTTAAAAAGATAAGGCAGTTCACCAAAAGCTGTATTTGTTTTTTCACCAAGAAATAATTGCGGTTGTTGTTGTATTAGTTCATAGAGATTTTCTTCTTTATTATTTCGAATTATTGTTGAAGATGCCAAAGGATGTGTACCCATCCAATATTCTGCAAATGGTTCTTTATTCTTGTTTTCAATACCCAACCAATGCGGAATATATTCTGTGCCGCCCCATGCATAATGTTGTACTTTTCCTTTTAGCTTAAAAATTTTATCTTGTAGCATCAAGCTTAAATTTTATGTTGAACTGGAACAAAACTACTGGTAATAACGGAGAAGAGCTTGCCGCAAAATATCTTTCTGATAAAGGTTATGAAATTGTTGAACGCAACTGGCGTTTTCGTTATGCTGAAGTTGATATTATTGCATCAAAAAATAATCGCCTGCACTTTTTTGAGATCAAAACAAGAACATCTGACAGGTTTGGAAAACCTGAAGAAAGCATGAGCCATAAAAAAATGAATATGCTAAAAACCGCTGCTGAAGAATATCAATACAAAAACCCGCAGTGGAAATATGTACAGTTTGATGTGCTGGCAATAACCCTGCAAAATGATATTGCAACAGAATATTTTTTAATTGAAGATGTTTACTTTTAACTTGCCCGCATCTGCTTTCATTTATGTCTGAATTTATCGGTCACTTTCACGTTGCTTTAATTCATTTGCCAATTGGTATTTTACTTATTTCGCTGTTATTGTTATGGCTAAGAACAAATGAAAAATATCACATCTCTCACCATGTTATAAAGATCATTTTATTGATCGGTGTTGTAGCTGCGTTACTTTCCTGCTTTACTGGATATATCCTATCAACTACTGATAATTATGAAAAGCCTTTAGTTGTTTGGCACATGTGGATGGGTATTGCATTGGCAGTTGCATCTATGTTTTTATACATGAAAGTTGCAAGAAATGAGTTTGATCTTATTTATAAACTGCTTGCAATTGGTACATTGATTTTAATTATTATTACCGGCCATTTAGGTGGCTCGCTTACACACGGCAGCGATTATATTTCCTTCAATTTTAATGGGGATAAAACAGGCATCATAAAAATAAAACCACTTACTAATGTGCAGGAAGCAAAAGTGTACGACAGCGTTATTCAGCCAATATTCCGGGCAAGATGTTATTCGTGTCACAGTTCAAAAAGACAAAAAGGTGGACTGCGTTTAGATAAATTTGATTTGATGATGAAAGGTGGAAAAGATGGAAAAATTATTGAGCCATCTAACGCTGATAACAGTGATATGATAAAACGAATTTTATTACCTGATGAAGATGAGAAACACATGCCGCCACGAGAAAAACCGCAACTTACGGATCAACAAATTGCATTACTGCATTGGTGGATTGAAAATGGTGATGATACAATAAGAAGAGTAAAAGAAATGCCGCAACCGGAACCGATCAATACTTATTTATTATCACTGCAAGTTGGTCATGAAGAACATAAGTTGCCCGCAAATATTCCGTTATCACCTGTTGAAGCGGCAAATGACAAAGCTATTAAACAACTAAAAGATAAAGGTGCAATTATTTTACCGGTTGCGCAAAACAGTAATTATTTAAGTGCAAATTGTGTTGCGGCAACAAATCTTACTGATAAAGATTTTGCTTTATTACTTCCATTAAAAAAACAATTGGTTTGGCTGAAATGCGGCAACACAAAAATTTCGGATAGCGGTTTATCTATTATTGCGCAATGCACTAATCTTACTTTTTTGCAATTGGATAATACACCAATTACTGATGTTGGATTGCAAAAACTTTCATCATTACAACAGTTGCAATCATTAAATCTTGTTGGTACCAACATTACTGAGAAAGGATTGGAAGCTTTGAAAAATTTACGGCAACTGCAATCAATTTATGTTTATCAAACAAAAATTAATAAAGAAGATTGGTTGCAATTACAAAAAGATTTTCCAAAAGTTCTGATTGATTCGGGTGGTTATAATGTGCCCCTATTTCCTGATGATACAATTGTGCTGAAAGCGCCGGCGTACAAATAATTCATGATGGTACAAGCTTTGCAATTGGTTGTTTTATGGATATTAAAAAATCTAAAACTTCACCAAAAGAAAAAAAAGAAGTTAATCACCTGCATAACAAAACAAAACAAAAATTATGGATTGGGAGCTACATCATTTGTGCTGTTATTTGTTTAGGATTATATTTTTTACTGAGGCTTAAGGCATTTAATATAATTGGAACTTACCAAAAAACTGTATTGAGTCTTTTACTGGCTGCGGCAACAAGTTTTGGCGTATTAATTCTTTCAAGAATCATTCAAGGCATTGCTACAAAACGTTCACACACCAAAGCTATTTTATACAATGTTGTTCGATTAATACGGCTTATCACAATTGTAGTTATCATTTTAATTTTTATTTCCTATCTCAATAGAAATTGGTATGCGGCTGCAATGTCGCTCGGTTTAATTTCTTTATTACTTGGCTTTGCTTTGCAAACACCAATTGCTTCATTGATTGGCTGGTTTTATATTGTATTGCGTGTGCCGTATAAAGTTGGAGACAGGATACAGGTTTCAGATTTTACAGGTGATGTTGTGGAGATAAATTATTTTGATACAACGCTGTGGGAATTTGCAGGCAATTATATGACGAATGATTTGCCGAGCGGCAGATTGATTCGTTTTCCAAACAGCATGGTGTTTCAATACCAGGTATATAACTATTCATGGCAAAAGTTTCCTTATATCTGGAATGAAATTCCGTTTCACATAGCTTATCAAAGCGATTTAAATTGGGTTGAAAAAACAATTCGTTCAACCGCACAAAAAGAAATGGATCCGGGAATGGAAGAACATGTAAACGAGTTGCGCTCATTAATAAAAGAAACGCCTGTTGATGAAATTGAAATAAAAGAGTATCCTTTTGTAAATTTTCGCATTAACTCAAATACATGGATTGAAGTGTTGTTGATTTATTTAGTTGATCCGAAAAAAGCTTCGGCAACACGTACCAACCTTATAAAAAAAGTATTAGCTGCTTTATTAAAAGAACCCGGTAAAGTAATGTTTCCAAACGGTGACAACAGGTAATTTGCTTTCGTTCTTAACTTTTATTCAAATTGATTCATGCATACATTTGCAGCATGAATAATCACGTTCCTGTTGAGGTTTTGATAGAAAGTGAAAGAGATGCAGCACTTCAATTTATTGGCGAAAAAATTATAAATAGTCAACGTATAAGTTTTGATGAAGGCGTTATACTTTTTGAAAAAGCAAGTTTGCCTTATGTTGGTGCTTTGGCAAATTACGTTCGTGAAAAACTGCACGGCAATAAAACTTATTTCAATCGCAATTTTCATATAGAGCCAACGAATGTTTGCGTTTTTTCCTGCAATTTTTGTTCTTATTCAAGATTGTATGCGCATCGCGACGAAGGGTGGGAGCTAAGCAAAGAACAAATGATGCACATCATTCAAAAATATGATGGTAAACCTGTAACCGAAGTGCATATTGTTGGCGGTGTCCATCCAAAAATGAACTTGTATTTTTTTGAAGATTTATTGAAGTCAATAAAACAACATCGCCCTGATTTGCATATAAAAGGTTTTACTGCGGTTGAGTTGGATTATATGTTTCGCAAAGCCAAATTGAATGTTGAAGAAGGAATGAAATTATTGCATGATGCGGGATTGGATTCTTTGCCCGGCGGTGGCGCTGAAATTTTTCATCCGGAAATTCGTGAACAGATTTGTGCAGATAAAGTGAATGCCAATGGCTGGCTGAAAATTCATAAAGCGGCACATGAATTAGGAATGCATACCAATGCAACAATGCTATTTGGTCATATAGAAAATTATTGGCACAGAGTTGATCATATGGAACGATTAAGGCAATTGCAAGATGAAACACATGGCTTCAATACTTTTATTCCGTTGAAGTTTCGTAACAAGGATAATGACATGAGCAATGTGCCTGAAAGCTCATTGATAGAAGACATGAAAACTTATGCAGTAGCTCGTTTGTATCTTGACAATTTTCCTCATTTAAAAGCGTATTGGCCAATGCTCGGCAGGCAAAATGCGCAGTTAAGTTTATCGTTTGGCGTGAATGATTTAGACGGGACAATTGATGATACAACGAAAATTTATTCCATGGCTGGCAGTGAAGAAAAAAATCCTGCGCTAACAACTGCACAATTAGTTTCATTAATTAAACAGGTAAAACGTGAACCTGTTGAACGTGATACTTTGTATAATGAAATAAAAAATTATGCAACAGAAGATCTGCATGAGCTTGAAGTAAATCCTTATTACAATTAAACCTTGAAGGTTTAAATTGCAACTGCTTAAATTGTTAAACCAAACCTTGAAGGTTTAAATATGAAAATTGCTATCATTAACGGGCCAAACTTAAACCTGCTTGGGAAGCGCGAAACTGATATTTATGGCAACCGATCATTTGAAAGTTATATTGAAGAATTGAAAAAGATATTTCCAGGTGTTGACTTTTACTATTATCAAAGCAATGTAGAAGGTGAAATAATAAATGAAATTCAGCGTGCAGGTTTTGAATATGATGGTATTATTTTAAATCCGGGCGGATACACCCATACATCGGTTGCGTTGGGCGATGCCATTGCTGCTATTAAAGCACCTGTTATAGAAGTACACATTAGTAACGTACATGCAAGAGAAGATTTCAGGAAGTTATCTCACGTTTCCGGTAAATCTGTTGGCAGCATTTTTGGGCTCGGTTTAAAAGGTTACCAACTGGCTGCTTTATGGTTGCTTGACAATGCAGGCACCAGGTGAATTTAACCCGCATCTACTCTTAAAAGCCGCGCAAACCTAAGACGGTTCTGTTTTTCAGCATATTAAAAATTCAGACAAACCACTATCCGTACAGGCAATTTAGAAAATTAAATTGCTATATACATGTTACTTTGTATCAGAATCCAAAGAATATGAAAACCAAATTTTATTATTTGGTATGCCTCCTGCTCATACAGGTTGCAGCCAAATCTCAAATGAAAATCGGTGATAATTCCACTACAATAAATAGTGCTTCACTCCTCGAACTTGAAACCACCAATAAAGGATTGGTATTACCGAGAGTAGCACTTACTGATGTCAGTTCATCTTCGCCATTACCTTTAGGCTTACTTACATCAACCATTGTATATAATACAAACAACGCTACAACAGGCGGTTCAGGCGTTGGTATTTATTATTGGGATGGAGGCAAATGGAATTTTCTTGCGAATACTGGTACTACAGCAGATTATTGGTCACTTACGGGCAATAGCGGCACAAATGCTTCTTCAAATTTTATAGGCACTACAGATGCTATAGATTTTGTAGCACGCACTGCAAATACTGAACGTATGCGCATATTAGGAGCAGCCAATGGAAGCAGCCAGGCAGGCTGGATTGGCATGGGAGTAGCTTTGCCTAAAAGTGCATTGCATGTAGCCGGCAATTACACTAATAAAAATGTAATTACTATTCAAAACACCTCTTCTTCGGGTTATAGCAGTGTTGATATGCTTGATAATAATGGAAGTTTGGCCGCTACATTTGGTTTTGCTAATACAGGAACAAGCGCTTCATTTAGCGGCAAAGCATATTTTAACGGTTACGGAAATGATTTTCTTTTTAC
>JAFBAF010000248.1 GCA_019247895.1 Parafilimonas sp.
GCTTTTGTAAACGTGATGCATGCAGACGGCGCGGGCACAAAAAGTATTTTAGCATATTTGTATTGGAAAGAAACAGGAGATATTTCTGTTTGGAAAGGCATTGCACAAGATGCGATCGTTATGAACCTTGACGACCTGCTTTGTGCAGGCATTTATGACAACATTCTTTTTTCATCAACAATTGACAGGAATAAATTATTAATTACCGGCGAAGTATTGGAGCAGGTTATAAATGGCACACAGGGATTTTTCAACGAATTAAGATCCTATGGTGTAAATATTCATTTTCTTGGTGGCGAAACTGCGGATGTTGGTGATGTTGTTAGAACAGTTGCAGTTAATGGAACGATGATGGCAAGATGGCCCAAAAGCAGAATCATTACTAATGAAAAAATTAAACCCGGAAACGTGATAGTTGGTTTTGCGAGCAGCGGCCAATCATCTTATGAAAAAGAATATAACAGCGGCATAGCGAGTAACGGACTTACAAGTGCCAGGCATGATGTGCTGCATAAATTTTATGCTGAAAAATATCCTGAAACTTTCGAGCCTTCTTTAAGCGACGAAGTTGTTTATATCGGGGAAAATAAATTGACTGATGAGATTGAAAATTCAAAATTCCAGATTCAAAATTCCAAAATTAATGTTGGCAAGCTTCTTCTTTCGCCAACCCGTACTTATGCGCCAATGATGAAAGTTTTGCTGGAAAACTATCTTGATAAAATTGATGGCGTTATTCATTGCAGTGGCGGCGGACAAACCAAGTGTATGAAATATTTGCCTCAGCCTTTAAGAATTATAAAAGATAATTTGTTTGATGTGCCTGAAATATTTCAGATGATCCAGCAAAATTCGAAAGCTGATGACAAAGAAATGTACCAGGTTTTTAATATGGGACATCGCCTTGAAATTTTTACTGATGAAACAAGTGCAGCAGCGTTAATAAAAGAGGCGAATCAATTTAATATTGAAGCTAAAATTGTGGGCAGAGTTGAATTATCTCAGAAAAAAGAATTGCAATTGCATATAAACGGTAACATTATTTTGTATTAATGAAAAAGTCGTTTTTAGTAAATTAATAGTTAACGATTATTAGCATATCTGTTTTAAAAATAGCAAGTAACTTGCACAGCTTTTTAATTAATTATGGTTGATCTTTCAAAGTTTGATGTAAACGCTGTTGCTAACCGTAATAACAACATATTTGGTTTGCCTTTTTCAGAAGAAGATGCACAGGTAATTCTGTTACCGGTGCCATGGGAAGTTACGGTAAGTTGTAGTGCTGGCACAGCAAGAGCTGCAGAACACATATTCAGAACAAGCACACAGATTGATTTGTTTGACAGCAATATGCCACAGGGTTGGAAAAAAGGATTTTTTATGCGCGACATTGATAAAAAAATCCTGATGAAGAGCGACTACCTGCGCAAAGAAGCTGAATTATACATTGATTTTATTGCACACGGCCAAGACATAAACAACAATAAGTTTATGTTAAAAAGTCTCAAAGAAATCAATGAAGGCAGCATAATGCTGAATAATTGGATATATGAACAAACAAAGGATTTACTAACCCGTGATAAACTTGTTGGTTTATTAGGTGGCGATCACAGTGTATCGTTAGGCTATTTTAAAGCGCTTTCAGAAAAATATGAAAGCTTTGGCATTTTACAGGTTGATGCACACTGCGATTTGCGGAAAGCTTACGAGAAATTTAATTATTCTCACGCAAGCATTATGTATAATGCACTTACTGAAATTAAAGCTATTGAAAAGTTAGTGCAGGTTGGTGTACGGGATTATTGCGAAGAAGAATGGAACTATATATGCAATAGTAATTTTAAGGTAATTACATATTTTGATCAGCAGGTAAAGGAACGAATGTTTGGTGGTGAGCATTGGATGCACATTGTAGATGAAATAGTGGAGCAGCTGCCGCAACACATTTATTTCAGTTTTGATATTGATGGGCTTGATCCTAAACTTTGCCCGAATACCGGAACGCCGGTTCCGGGTGGTTTCCAATCGGATGAAATTTTGTATTTGCTTAAAAAGATTATTGCCAGCGGAAAAAAGTTAATTGGCTTTGACCTTGTAGAAGTTGGTGTTGGGGAAAATAATTACGATGCTGTTGTAGCATCAAGGTTGCTGTGGAGGATTTGCAATTTACTGGTGAAAAGCAATTGTGCATGAAGCAAAGAGAATATGATTTTGTTATAACGCTTAAACATCCTGATTATAAGATATACAATCTCATTTCTGTTTTATTGTGCGTTATAACTACAACAGCGGCCATTTATGCTTTGCTGCAATCATGGTTTTACTCTTACATGTGGTTGAATGTTCTTTTAATTGCTGTTGTTGTTACCAGCCTTATCATCGCTTTATTTAATCTTAATAAAAAGGAAAGTATAACTACATTTAAATGGGCCTTGTATGCATCAGCGTTTTTATGGTTGCTGAATCCTTTACATCAACCGTTTATCGGTATCGTTTTTATAATTGCTGCATTGCTTGAAAGGCAAGTGAAGTTTCCGCAGGAAATTGGTTTCCGCAAAGAAGGAATAACTTTCAATACTTTTCCTTTTAAAAATTATACATGGCAGCAGGTAAAAAATGTTGTTTTAAAAGATGATATAATCACACTCGATTTCGTAAATAATAAAATTATACAACGGGAATTAGAGCCTGCAGAATTAACAGAGGAAGAAGATGAATTCAACGAATTTTGCAAACTACAAATACGGAATAGCAGGTAATTTTAAATTCTTCATGCTCGATCAATCACCATATCTTTTATATTCAGATGGCAAAGGCAACATTTATGAGGACAAAAGTCTTTATGCTGCGGGCCGCGCTGGCTGGGATGCTTTTGCAATAGACAAAACCGATTGGATAGAATTACCGCAAGGCGGAAATTTATATGAATTACCAGGCCGTAAAGGAATTGGTATTGATGTAAGAAGTGGTGAAATGCGTTTATGTGAAAAAGGTTGGGCTGTTGCAGCCTTTATTCCGCCGGCGCATACAGGTTTATATTTAGCCGCATATGAAAGTTTACCTGATGCACCAACACTTCCGTTGTTTTGTTATACAGCTGCGGGTTGGCTGAATAATAAATTTTATGTACCAGCCATACGAATTGAAAATGATATTAGGCAGGAATGTGCAGGTTATGATGATGACAAAATACAGAACGGTGCAGAATATTTGTTGAAACATTATCCGCACAACCGTTTGGTTAATCATTTAATGAATAATTGCTGCTTAACATATCATTGTCCTGCAGCAAGAAATTTTTCTTTGGGCAGATGGGAATGCCCTGTTCCAACATCGCCTGCCTGCAATGCAAATTGCATTGGTTGTATTTCTTTTCAGCCGGAAGAAGAAACAATTGTTTCAACTCAAGACCGTTTAAGATTTAAACCAACTGCTCAGGAAATTGCAGAGTTTACTGTTCCGCATTTATTAAATGCGCCCTATTCTTTAGTAAGTTTTGGGCAAGGCTGTGAAGGCGAGCCTCTATTAATGTGGGAAACAATTAAAGATGCCATTCTTGAAATTAGAAAGCACACTGATCGCGGCAGCATTAATATAAATACAAATGGTTCTAAGCCGGCTGCTGTTAGGGTTTTGTGTGAAGCAGGATTAAATAGTATTCGTGTGAGCATGAACAGCGCACAAAGCTATATTTATACCGCTTATTACAGGCCGAATAATTATGTATTTGAAGATTTGATTGAGAGCTTAAAAACTGTTCGCAGCTTTGGTGGCTGGACAAGCATCAACTATTTTGTTTTTCCAGGCATGACAGACACTGTTGAAGAATACGAAGCCCTAAGAAAATTAATTATTGAAACTGATTTATCCATGATCCAGTGGCGCAATTTTAATATTGATCCGGATTGGTACTTAGGAAAAATTGGCGTTGCAGAAACTGGTGAAATGCTTGGCGTAAAACAATTGATGGAATTGTTAAAAGAAGAATTTCCGCATTTAAAATTTGGATATTATAACCCCCCGATAGAACGAATTAAAGGCAATTTTGAAATGGATTTTGCTCATGCATAATTTGTTTGGGTAAGGTAACCTGATTTTTAATGAAACTATCATATGGCTATAAACACTGCTTTAATTGCTGAATTAAACACGAATCTGTTAACACACGAAAAATGCTGGAGTGTGTGCCTGCAGATAATCTTTCCTGGGAACCGCATGAAAAATCAATGAAGATTGGGAGACTTGCAAAACATATCGCTGATTTACCTATCTGGGTTGAAAGAATATTAAATGCAGACGAATTTAATTTTGCAACCGCAAATTTTAATCGGGAACCTGCCGCAAGTACAGAAGATATTTTAAAGTTGTTTGATGATAGGATTACGGCCGCTGTAAAAATATTAGAATCTTCTGCTGATGAAAGCTTTAACGCAATATGGACAGTGTATCGGGGTGAGCAACTGATGTTTCAAATGCCTAAAAAAGTTGCATTGAGAAATTTTACATTCAATCATATTTATCATCACCGCGGGCAGCTAAGTGTTTATCTCAGGTTATTAAACATCGCGGTTCCGGGTATGTATGGCCCCTCTGCAGATGAAACATTATAAAAAGAAGGGTTTCAAATTGAAACCCTTTAATATTCTATATTAAAAATTAAACTGCCATCATTTCTTTTTCTTTGGCAGCAAGATGCTTATCAACCAAAGCAATGTACCGGTCAGTTGTTTGCTGAACTGTTTCTTCTGCGTCAGCCGCAACATCTTTGCTTAACCCATCTTTTTGTAGCTTCTTAATTTCTTCAATTGCATCGCGACGAATATTTCTGATGGCCACTTTTGAATGTTCGCCTTCAGCACTTGCTTTTTTAAACAATTCTTTGCGGCGCTCTTCAGTTAATGGAGGAAGAAAAAGACGAATCTGGTTACCATCATTTTGAGGAGTGATACCAATGTTTGCCTGCAATATTGCTCTTTCAATAGTTTGCAGCATATTCTTTTCCCATGGCTGGATGCTAATTGTTCGTGCGTCGAGTATTGTTACATTAGCTACTTGAGTAACAGGAGTTGGACTGCCATAATATTCAACAAATATTCCATCAACCATTGTTGGATTAGCCTTCCCGGCACGGATCTTAGTTAGCTCAGCTTCAAGATGATTTATAGCTTTTTTCATAGATGATTCAGCATCATCTATAAGCAGCTCCAGTTCTTCTGATTCCATAATATAAATTTGAATACAAAACTAAAATAAGAGTGCTTAAGAATCTTCTCTTACAGAAATTTTTTCCTTAGCCGGGTAAATAGTGTACACTTTAAGATCTTCAACGATTGTCTCAGGCAATTCATCCCTGACAATATGCAGTTTTTTGCGTATTGGTATAAATCTTTTTAAAACATATACTGAACTAAAATAAAGAGTGAATTGAGCTGCAAGAATAATATGCAAAGCAATATTGCGCATTAGCAAGGTTAGCGCTACAAATAAAAATTGAGCTGTAACCATTGTAATAGTAATCTCTGTGTGGGATAAACCTTTGTTTTGTAAAAGATGATGAAAGTGATTTCTGTCAGGTGAAAGCGGTGATTGTTTTTTTGAAATACGAATTGCAAATACACGCAATACATCCATTAAAGGCATTAGTAAAAAGCCAAAGGCAATGGCAGGAATTGCCTGATCATCAAAATAATGATGTATGCTGCGATCTTCAATAAATTTTATAGCAAGTATTGCCGACATTAAACCGATCAGTGTAGAGCCGGAGTCACCCATAAAAATTTTTGCAGGGGGGAAATTGTACATTAAAAATGCAAGCAAAGCTCCACAAACAGTAAAAGCCAATACGGCATAAGCCATATCATTATTGATAAAAAAGAATGTGCCGAATAAAAGGCAGGCAGTGAAACCGATTGAACCGGCAAGCCCATCAATACCATCAATAAGATTAAAAGAGTTTATAAGCAATAAAATGGTGAAGAAGCTTGCGTAGATGCTTTCAATATGTGTAAGTTCATGTATGCCTAAAAAACCGTAAAAATTTGTTATTAATAAATTACCCTTTATTGTGAGCATTGCAGTAACAAACAATTGTCCCAGAATTTTTTTCCACGCCTTTAAAAAAAATATATCATCTATAAGGCCTAATATAAAAATGATAAAAAAAGCTGCAATGAAATACTGAAAATCAGTACTGTAATTGCTAAAATCGGAAACAAGGAGCAGGCTTAATATGATACCTGTGAAAATTGCTATACCACCAAGTGAGGAAACTTCATGATTATGGATTTTACGTTCATCAGGAATATCATATAGTTGATTATCATGAGCAACTCTAATCACCAAAGGCAGCAAAAAATAAGAAACGAGATATGCAATTATAATTCCGGCTACAACTTGTATCATGAAGGCTTTTTTATAGGCTTAGGTCGTACGAACCTACGCAAATTTAAACTCAAAGCTTAATTCTGAAAATTTTTTTAATTCACTATCAAAAATTTAGCCATATAAAATATTTTATAACTGTATGTTAAATCCGCAAATCAATGCAACGAATTTAATACCGTGTCATTTACTTTAACCGGGTAGGTCTTTTTTAGATTGGTTATCCAATCTTTTTCTAATTGCTGTTGATAATCATTAATCACTAAACCTCTCGCCTGCTCAAAAGTTTTTTGCTGCGGTTGCTGATATACCGTTAAAATATGAACGAAGGTATATGAATCACCTGCATCATTTGGTTCCGGTACTGTTTGAAAATCTTTTTGCATTACTACCTTTTGTTTTACCGGCAACTGGTCAGCTTCAAAACGATTACTATCTGCGTAAACCGAGTTATCATATTTAGCAAGAATATCGCGCCATGCAAGAGGGTTATTTTTTATTTTTTCTGCAATAGAATCGGCTGTTACTTTTTGAGGTGCTGCTATTACAAGTGCCGCCGCGCTTTCTTTCCATTGATAATCGGATTTATGCGCGTCATAATATTTTCTCAATCCAACAGTATCTTCCGAAGCTTTACTCCAAACATGTTTATCCATCACATAAAAAAGCATATTGGCATCATTAAATTCTTTTAATTGTCCGGTAGCAACTGTATCAAAATCTTCTATATGTTCCTTATAATAGTTGCTGCAGGCAAAGCGAGTGAAATCATGCATATGTTTTTCATATTCGTCAGTACCAATAGTGGTATTAGCAGGAATTTCAAGATAATGCAGGTAATTGATCCAATCCTTTACAGTTACCTTCTTTTTTGTGAACTGAAATAAAACGGTTTCAGGTTTAATGCCTCTGTATAAAGCAGGCAAACTATTGGAGCTTTTTAATGCACTGTCAGTATACAACCAAAGATCAGAATGATTATAAGCAGATGGTTTGAAACCTGTTTGAGCTAACCAGTTTTCTACTAAATTACTCTTAGCCATCTCAAGCCTTCCATCATTTTGGATCTGGGTTTGAATCCAGGCTGCAAACGTAACATCGTTCTCATCAGAAGATACGGGAATGATCTCGTTAAGTTTTATAATATTATACCCGTACTGTGTTTTAAATGGCCTGGAAATATCGCCTTTGTTTTTCAGACTAAAAACCTCATTTTCAAAATCGCTGCTGTAATCTCCAACTTTCACTTCCAGTACATTGGCATCCTGGTAATCGTAATAATTATGGCCATATAAAGGAAGAAGCGATGAAAAATATGTTCCTGTTTGCAAAAGATTATAAACAGAATCCGCAACATGTGCAGTTGCACTTATTTGTTCAGTTGAATAAAAAGGTGGTGTTGGAAATAAAAGCTGCTCAATTTTTCTTCTGCCAAGCGCCGGCCTTTCGCTTACATTTCTGAAAATGTGGTACCCTAAACTGCTTTTATAAACCGTTGAATATTCGCCAGGCTTAAGACCGTACACAATATTTTCAATTGAATAAGGCAACGTAAAAACAGTTATATAACCAACAGTTCCTTTATTGGTTTTTGTTGTTGAATCTGTTGAATATTGAGTTGCAACTTCATCAAAATTTCTGCCTGCTTTTAATTCGTTATAAGCTTTTACTATTTGTGCGTGAGCAGCAGTTGTGTCACTTCCTTTTACAGATGAAATAAAAACCTGTTGCAGCAAAATATCTTTTTGGCTGCGTACAAAAGCTTCATGCATCAACTGGCCAATATTCGCTTGCTGGTTAATAAAATTATCGGTGATTTGCGTTTTAAAATTATCAGCTTCAGCTTTAAGGTCAGCGTTAGTGTTGGCTTTTTCATCGTATGCCGCCTGCAATTTCAAACGGAAGTTCACATACAAATCAAGATACTCATTCAATTTTTCCTGTTTGTTGCCTGTTGTGTCAGGATTTTTATAATAAGCCTGCAAAAACTCGTCTTTGGAAACAGGATGTGTTCCGTAAGTAAAAAGTGTTTGTGCTTTTACAGAATTTAAGGTGGCCAGCAATGCAAAAAACAAAAACAGTTTAGTTTTCATGTGCAGTTGTTCTTTTTGTTTACTTATGAAATTTTTCATAAATTTTTTAGAGGAATTTCATGGGCAGTTATTGAGATGCTGAAGCGTTTTTTAGTTTTGCGTCTATTAATCCATCATATTGATCGAGACTAAGCCCTTTGGCAATTATTCTTTTATTCTCATCCAGTAAAAAATAAGTCGGCGTTTGTGAAATATCATACAACTGGCGGTAATCAGGTTGGTTTGCAGCTTCCAATTGCGTTTTTTTTTCTTTTGTTTCATATGCATGATACCAGCCATTTAATTTGTGTTCAACAATAAATTTTTTCCAGTCATCAACCACATAATCATTCACACAAACAGCCATCACTTGTACGCCTTCATTTTTCCATTTCGCCTCATAAAAAGAATCGAGCCTCGGAATTTGCGCCTGGCAATGGCTGCAATGCGGATCCCAAAACGCAACAAATGTAAGCGGCGCTTTTATATCATACAATGAAACTGATTTT
>JAFBAF010000045.1 GCA_019247895.1 Parafilimonas sp.
AAACAGTAACCAATAAAATTTCCGATCACAACCTGGAAATAACCAAAACCATTGCTGCCAACGGTTCCAGGTACACTTACAAACGTTACGCCGCTTAATGATGTACCGATCATACCAAATGCAACCAGCATCCAGTTGCTGTTGCGGTTACCGATAAAGAATGAATTGTTATCTGCATTGCGGCTGGTGTACCATGCTACACCAAGCAGCAATAAAAAATAAATGAGGACAAATACAAAAAGAAGAGTTGGAGACATTGAATTAATTAAAGCGGCAAAATAATGATTAAAGATTAATAACGCTCCTACCGTCATTTCCGCGAAGGCGGAAATCTCATACTTTAAAATTTACAGTTGATGATTATGAGATGCCCAATCAAGTTGGGCATGACGTGTAAGTGGTTTGGTTTACGAAAACACTTTAATAATTCGGAATAAAATTATAAACGAAATCTATCAAAATGTTCTTTCATTGCTTTAGGATATTGCGCAATGGCAACCGCAGGATCATCAATTTCAGGATGCCACAATTTCTCCCATTCGAAACTGTAATAACCTTCATAATGATTTTTTGCGAGCAAGTCTATCGCTTCAAAAATTGCTGAATCACCTGTTCCTAACAAAACATATTGCTCTTTGCCATTGATCAATCTTGCATCTTTAATATGTGTATGCTTTATATAATTTCTCAAAAAAGCATAAACTTGTGCAGGCGGCTCTTTTGTTACAGACCACATATTGTATGCATCCCAAACCAATCCTGTATGCGGATGATTTGTTTGCTGCATAATATTTAAAAGGTCTGCCGTGTAAACAATTTTTCCATGTGTTTCCAATAACACAGTTACATTTTTATCAGATGCATAATCACCTAAATATTGTAAGCCTTCAATAATCAATTGAATGGTTTGTTCATGTGTTTGATTATCGGGAAAATCGTTTGGGAAAACTCTTATATAAGGACAGTTTAATTTCTGTGCGAGATCAATAAAGCTTTTTGCGTCATCCAAATTTTTTTGCCGCTCCTCTCCCTCGGCATGATGCAATTCGCAGGATGAACCCAAATCAACAACTTTTAAATTTTTTCCTTGCATCAGTTTTAATGAAGCTGCGATCGCTTCATCATTAATAAAAGCTTTGCATTTTGTAAGATCGAGTTCGCGTTCAATTCCTCTGAATTCAATTCCATCATAATTATTTTCAGCAGCAAAATCTACGATCTTTTCAAAAGGCCAGTCAGGACAACCCAATGTAGAAAAAGAAAGTAAAGGTTTGTATTTTTTATTCACCAATGAAGATGGAATGGCAGCCGCAAGTAATAAACCAGAGTTTAATTTTATGAAATCTCTGCGTTGAAATTTTTTCAATGACATGCATAAAATTAACCATTAGAATGATTCTTTTTTTCTTCCTCGATCAAATCGGCTTCTATCCTTTCTTTTTTTAGTGTAACGCGAAGTCTTGCGTAAATACTCATATAAATATTCGCAATCCAAACAAGCGCAAACTCGGCAACTAAATAACCTCGCCAGTTATTATACAATAAATGATATTTTGTGATGATCAATATCAACGCAGTTACATAATGACTGAAACAATATTCACAGGTAAACAAATAAAAGAATTTCCTTTTCAGCACATTTTTACTTTCCTCACTGCATTTAACACAATAATTTTTTATTTCAGAAAAAATTTCTTCATGCATAACTGTCCAGGAAATACATGCAATTGGTATAGAAAGGATAAACAAAGTGATTATTTCATTGTTTGTAAACATGTAATATGTTATACAAATTCCGTTCTTAATTTTTACAGATCCTTAGTAGTGATAAATGGCACGGAATTTTTAGTAAAGTAGAAAAATGATTTTTATGGAAAATAATGAAAAAGTTATAGAAGTATTGAACGACCTTGTTCAAATCAATAATGACCGTATCGCCGGTTATGAAAGAGCGCTAAAAGAATTGAAAGATGAAGATGACGATCTTAAAGTTTTGTTTACAAGCTTTATAGATCAAAGCCGTAACCTTAGAAATGCATTGGGAACTGAAGTACAGGCACTTCATGCGGATATGGATAAAGGCACAACCAATAGTGGAAAAATCTACCGTGCATGGATGGACATTAAAGCTGCATTTACAGGCAAGGACCGCCAAACTGTTTTAGACAATTGTGAATTTGGGGAAGATGCTGCGCAAAAAGCTTATAAAGCGGCATTGAGCACAGAAAATTTTCCAGCTTATTTGCACTCGTTAATAAGTAGCCAAAAAGATGAATTAAAAGGCGCGCATGATGAAGTGAAAGCTTTGCGCGACCAGGAAAAATTACAACATGAAAACGCTTAATGCAAAAAGCGTTTGTTTACCATAAGTTCTTTGCTGCCGGTAGAATATGTGTAAAATCCTTCACTGCTTTTTACGCCTAATCTTCCGGCAGTTACCATATTTATAAGTAACGGACAAGGTGCATATTTCGGGTTGCCAAAACCTTCATGCAAAACATTTAAAATAGAAAGGCAAACATCAAGTCCAATAAAATCTGCTAATTGTAACGGCCCCATTGGATGCGCCATTCCCAACTTCATGATCGTATCAATTTCTTCTACACCGGCAATGCCTTCATACAAACTATAAATTGCTTCATTAATCATTGGCATTAAAATTTTATTTGCAATAAAACCAGGATAATCATTCACCACGCAAGGCACTTTTCCTAATTGTTTTGAAAGCTCAATTATAATTCCTGTTACACTTTTATCAGTTGCAAATCCGTTTATTACTTCAACCAGTTTCATTACAGGCACAGGATTCATAAAATGCATGCCGATAACTTTTTCAACACGTTTGGTTACAGCTGCAATTTTTGTAATAGATATCGATGAAGTATTTGAAGCAAGTATAGCAGAAGCAGGTGCAGCTTCGTCTATCTCTTTAAAAATCTTCAATTTTAAATCTACATTTTCTGTAGCCGCCTCAACAACGATATCCGCGTCCCGAACACCTTCTTTAATATTTGTAAAGGTGGAAATATGCGCCAACGACTGTTTCTTTATTTCTTCAGTAATATTTCCTTTTGCAATTTGACGGTCGAAATTTTTTGCAATTGTCTGCAATGCTTTTTCAAGCTGTGCGGCATTTACATCTATAAGATTTACTTCAAAATTATTTTGCGCAAAAACATGTGCAATGCCGTTGCCCATTGTACCGGCGCCTATTACTGAAACTTTATTTATCATAAGAAGCCTCTCCTAATCCTCTCCAAAGGAGAGGACTTTCAGAACGTTTAATTAATACTGTTTTATATTACTACAAGCCACCCAAAATGCCTTCCCTTCGGGAAGGATTTAAGATGGGCTGTTTTTACTGCATTGTTGCCAACATCTTTTTTCCTTCATCTTTTATTGCCGCATCATCAAATGTACGGTTAGGCAGTTTTACAAGTTTTTCCAAAACTTCAATTGCTTTTTCACGCTGATGATCGTAATCATACACTTTTGCAAGATCAAGATAATTCAGCGCATAATATGGTTCTATGCTGCGGCATTTTTCCATATAATATGCAGCTGAATCCACTTGCGTATCAGGAATTTTATCATAAAAATTTTTTACTGCAGACTTCTTTAACCAGTTTGAATGTATTAACTCAAAATGCCATTTCCCCAGGATATAATTCGCTCTTGCATGATTTGCATTTGCCGCAAGTGCTTTATCAGCGTATATTTTTATCTGCCTGATGTCTTCAATTAATTTTTTATTGTCATCATCAACTTCGCTCATGCGTGTTGCCACCAATGCGTTTGCATAACATGCATCAGCATTCGATGAATCTTTTGTATAAGCTTGCTGTGCAAAAATTTGTGCCGCCTGGAAATATTGAAGTTTGGTTGTTTTATCTTTTTGGCGGTTACCAATGCTGCAATCCAGTTCAACAGTTTTAACCAAAACATGTATGTTCGAAGCATCATTTGCCGCAATTTGTTTATATTTTTCCAAAGCCGCAGCCTCATCAAATTTCAATTCAAGATTTTGTGCTTCTTTCAATAACACTGCATTATCCTGGGCGAAAATTTGTGCTGAAAAAAATAGGAAAGCAAGCAAGGCAATCGATCTTTTAAAACTCAACATATAATTTAATTTCTCTTTAATGTATATTCTGCAGCAACAGTTCCATTAAAAAAAGCGATAGGTGGATTTAATTTTTTTATGGCAATACTTACTTCTTCAATTCTTGAAAATCTATCCAACACCTGCCGGGCGATTTCAGTGGCTAGTGTTTCTAACAGCTTTGTTGGCTTTTGCATACGTTGTTTTATCACTTCATACAATTGAGTGTAATCAATAGTTTCATGCAAATGTTTAACAGGTATATTTTCGGGATTAAAATAAACAGTCATGTTCACTTCAAAATTGCCACCCGCTTTTGTCTCTTCTTCATGCACACCATGAAAGCCATGAAACTGAAGTTTAGACAATTCAATCTTCAACATTTGGCAAATCTATATGCAGAATAGAAACTGAAAGAAATAATTTATATAGAATTAAAATTTACACGCATCAGTTGGATTTATATTTTCCTTATCGAAAGAAAGCGTGCCCTTGCCATCTCTATAATTAATGATCCAGATAGAATCAAAATCAGCATCTGCCCATTTCATATTTTTTGTATCAACGCCAAGTGCTTTTACAATATTATCAATTTTAGCATGTTCCCAAACAACCAAAACATAACCATTTGTTTTTAAAATTTCGGCCCCCAGATCCTTTGTATCATCAACATTAAATTTTGAGTCAAGCTTTAAATTATACTTTACTGCAAACGGTGTTATGGTTTGAAGCATTCTTAGTTGATTGGCAGATTTTCCATTACTCACAGACGGAACAAAAATTTGATCAGGAAGTTTGAACTTGCTGTATAAAACTGCAGCCAAAGCCAGCGAGCGATTAAACCCTTTGCAGGAAAGATTATCACCATTATCAGGTTTTTCCGCATGACGAATAATAACCACCTTTTGTAAACCTGTAGTTGTTTGAGCGGAACAGCTTCCATTTATAAATACAATAAAAAATGCAGCAGTTAAAACTTTAAGCATATGGCAAAATGTTAATTGTGTTTTGAAATAACTAACAAAATCAATGCAAATATTTTTATAGAACTAATGCTTTGCAAGGTTAGGCGTAAAAGTTTTGTAATTATGCTTAGGTTTGACCCCGAGATCACATAATAATTCCACCGCAAATGAAAAAATTTCTGTTCATAATTTTTATCATCAACATCGTTTTTACGGCTTGTGCACAAACTCCGAAACCCATTGTTGGCGCAGGCAAAGAAGTTGATCCTTATCATTATACTTCAATAAAAAATATAACTATAACACATGGTTGTGTTGTAAGCGCACAGCCATTGGCAAGTGAAGTTGGTTTGGCAATTTTAAAACGCGGCGGCAATGCTTTTGATGCGATGATCGCAACGCAACTTGCACTGGCAGTTGTATATCCCGGCGCCGGTAATTTAGGCGGCGGTGGTTTTACTGTTGCAAGAACTAAAAACGATGCGCTGATCGCCTTGGATTATCGTGAAATGGCGCCTTCAAAAGCGTCGCGAAATATGTACATAGATTCAGCAGGAAATGCAAGAACGGATTGGTCGCAAAACGGGCATTTATCTGCCGGCGTTCCGGGAACAGTTGCCGGTTTATTTGCAGAACATCAATATGCAAAACTTCCGTTTGCAGCATTAATTCAACCTGCCATTGATTTGGCAGAAAAAGGTTTTGTATTAACGAAAAGCGAAGCCAGCAGCTTTAATTATAACAAAGAAGATTTCGTAAAATACAATACAAAGTCAATTGTATTTGTAAAACAAAACGAATGGAAAGAAGGTGACACATTATTTCAACCAGAACTGGCAAAGACTTTAATGCGCATTCGTGATGAAGGCATGAAAGGTTTTTATGAAGGTGAAACTGCAAAATTGATTGTTGAAGAAATGCAGCGTGGAAAAGGTTTAATAAGCTATGATGATTTAAAAAATTATGTATGCAAATCAAGAAAGCCAATTGAATTTAATTATCGTGGTTATCATGTGGTGAGCATGCCACCATCAAGCAGTGGCGGAATTATTTTAGGCGAAATGCTGAAAATGATCGAGCCTTACCCAATGCATGAGTATGGTTTTCAAACAAAACAAAGTGTACAATTAATGGTTGAAGCTGAACGAAGAGCGTACGCAGATCGTGCAGAACATTTAGGCGATGCGGACTTTTGGGATGTACCACAAAATCTTTTGCTGAGTGATGCTTATCTTAAAAAAAGAATGAGCGATTATGATTCAACCAATCCAAGTAAAAGCGAAGATATAAAAGCGGGCAATGTGCATGAAAGCAATCAAACCACTCACATAAGTATTATTGATGCTGATGGAAATATGGTTGCAGTTACTACAACATTAAATAACGGTTATGGCAGCAAAACAGTTGTTGGTGGTGCAGGTTTTTTTTTGAATGACGAAATGGATGATTTTAGTATTAAGCCTGGAGTTGCCAATATGTATGGCGCACTTGGCGGCGATGCAAATGCAATTGAACCGGGTAAACGTATGTTAAGTTCAATGACGCCAACACTCGTTTTAAAAAATAATAAACCTTTTATGGTTGTGGGAACGCCGGGCGGAACAACCATTACAACTTCCGTGTTTCAATCAATAGTAAACGTAGTTGATTTTGGAATGAATGCACAAGATGCAGTTGACAAACCAAAGTTTCATCATCAATGGCATCCTGATACGGTGATGATTGAAAAAGGATTTAGTGAAAAAACCGCAGAGCAATTAAAAGCAATGGGTTATACATTGCAAGAACTCGAAGCAATCGGAAGAACAGAACTGGTTAAGATTTTGCCGGATGGAAGATTTGAAGCGGCTGCAGATATTCGTGGTGATGATAGTGCGAGTGGTTATTAAAATGAATGTATAGCTGATTGATATGGTTCAATTAAAAGGAATGACATCACCAAATGTGCTGGATTAGGCGCATGAATTGTCATTATCAAAATGATAAACGAAGTTTAAAA
>JAFBAF010000088.1 GCA_019247895.1 Parafilimonas sp.
GGCGAAGCAACATGACAGCAATCATTCACTTTCAAACAATGATTGCCGGTAACATCAGCTTTAAGAATATGTCTTTGAGGCAAGCCATGATAACTGAATAAAATTTTATCATATTCATTTTGCAAATATGGTTTCATACTTGCAGCCAAAGCATTTATGTAATCTTCATTATTATAAAAAGGTTTTATAATTTTTAATGATGAAGTGAATTTCTTTTTGCGGTGAACTTTCTTTATATCTTCCACTGCAGTTTCATAACTGCTCATTGCATAATGCGGGTACAGCGGAATTAATAAAATCTCTTTCAGTTGCGGGTTCTCTTTATGCAATTTTGCCAAAGCATGCGAAGCAGAAGGTTTGCGGTAGCGCATCACCACTTCTATTGGTTCACTAAAATTTTTTTTAAGTTCTCCTTGAAATTGATGCGTGATTACAATTAATGGCGAGCCTTCTTTAGTCCATACTTTTTTGTAAGCTTCAGCAGAATTTTTTGCCCTGAATGGAACGATAATTCCTTTTACAAGCAATGTTCGTAAAAGATAAGGTTTATCAATTACTCTTTCATCCATTAAAAATTCAGTAAGGTATTTTTTTAGGTCTTTCACTTCCGTAGAATCAGGCGAGCCAAGATTCATTAGTATAATAGCCCTGCTTTGTTCATCCATAGAGCAAAAATAAATTTCGGTATTCATTTGTTGGAGTGGCTTGGTTAACAATACAAAACATGACACATAAATGACAGTTCATGCGCCCTTTATCATGTTTCCAAGAAATCCGTAAATTAATTTTGCATCGTAGGTAATATAGAATGGATATAAAGAAATTTTGCGTAGCAGGAATAAATTATAAAAAAGCTGATGCTGAATTACGCGGCTTATTTGCCATTAATAATGAGCAATATGCAGCGTTATTATCTAATGCAGCTGCATTTAATTTGGAAGAAGTCTTCGTTCTTTCAACTTGTAACCGTACAGAAATATACGCACTAACAGAAAATGTAGATGATCTTATTAATCTTCTTTGTCTTGAAACCTTGGGTAATGTGCAAACTTTTAATGACTCCGCATACATTAAAACAGGCGAAGAAGCGATTGAGCACATATTTAACGTAGGCGCGGGATTAGATTCACAAATTTTGGGCGATTATGAAATTGTTGGTCAATTAAAAGCCGCAGCCAAATTTTCAAAGCAACATGGTTTTTTAGGTGCGCATTTTGAACGTTTGATAAATACGGTTTTGCAGTCATCTAAAACGATTAAAAACCAAACGCAATTAAGTGGCGGCACCGTTTCAGTTTCTTTTGCAGCAGCACAATACATTAAACAACAAGTGCAGCACGTAAGTGATAAAAAAATTTTATTGCTTGGCACAGGAAAAATGGGAAGCATCACCTGCAAGAATTTAATTGATTATCTCGGCACAAAAAATATCACCCTTATTAATCGTTCAGCAGAAAAAGCAATTGAGCTCGCAGATGAATTAGGTTTAAAAACTGCTGATATAAATAATCTTGATAAAGAAATTAACTCCGCTGACATTATTATTGTAGCAACAAATGCTGAAAAGCCGATCGTGCTTGCATCAAAAATAAAATCTTCGCAACCTAAATTAATTATCGATCTTTCTATTCCCTGCAATGTAGAAGACAGTGTTAGAGATTTGCCAATGGTAAGTTTGGTAAATGTTGATGAACTTTCCAAACTAAAAGATAAAACCCTTAAAAAACGGGAAGCAGAAATTCCAAAGGCTAAAGCGATCATTGTAGAATCAATACAGGAATTTATTGAGTGGTATGAAATGCGCAGGCATGTTCCGATGCTGAAAGATCTCAAAACAAAATTAAAAGAACTGCAATCTTACTCCACAAATCCTTCTTCGTATAAAGAAACGCTTGATATAAAAATTCAGCGTGTTGTAAACGAAACCGCAGGTAAAATAAAAAAGACCGACACCAAAGGCTGCCATTACATTGCTGCAATAAATGATTTTATTTGCATTGCATAATAATATGGCGAATACTATTTTGAGAATTGGCACAAGAGAAAGTCCGCTGGCTGTTTGGCAAGCGCAGCAGGTGCAAGATCATCTCACTTCACAAAACATACAATCGGAATTAGTTTATATAAAAAGCGAAGGCGATAAAGATTTGATAACACCGTTGTATGCGTTAGGTGTGCAAGGCATTTTTACGAAAGCTTTAGACGCAGCCTTATTAAATAATCGCATTGATATTGCAGTACATTCGATGAAAGATGTGCCTGTTCAATTAGCTGAAGGAATTAAACAAGCCGCTGTTTTAAAAAGAGGAAACTGGAAAGATCTTTTCATTAAAGGTGAAGCGTCAAATGTGAAAGATGAAAAAGATGAGAATGATTTTATAATTCCCGATTCGCAATTTACAATAGCCACATCAAGTATTCGCCGCATTGCGCAATGGTTAAACAAATTTCCAAATCATAAGATTGAAAATTTAAGAGGCAATGTTAATACGCGTTTACGTAAATTGAATGAAAGCAATTGGAATGGAGCAATATTTGCAGCTGCCGGTTTGGAAAGAATTAATCTTCGCCCTGAAAATGCAATTGAATTAGGTTGGATGTTGCCCGCTCCTGCGCAAGGCGCAATAATGGTTGTTTGCAGAAAAGATGATAAACACACGTTTGAAAGTTGCCAATCTTTTAATAATGCGGAAACAGCTTTATGCACAAAAATTGAAAGAGATTATTTAAAAGAATTGATGGGTGGATGCTCAACACCAATTGGCGCAATTGCAGAAATAAAAAGCAAGCATATCTATTTTAAAGCAAACATCTTATCACCGGACGGAAAAGAAAAAGCTGAAATGTTTTTTAATGTTCCTATATCAGAAGCTGATGAACTTGGGAAAATTGCTGCTAAGAAAATTTTAAAAAACGGTGGTCAACCAATTCTTGATAAACTAAAAAATGCAGCCAAATAAAATAAGCATATTATCAACCCGGCCAATTGACGAGCAGCTTATAAAAAATGCAGCACAAAAAAATATTAAAATAGATATAGTTTCTTTTATTGAAACAGCTGCAATTGATGACTTAGAAATTATCAATGAAATCGAAAATGCGTTAATGCAATCTGCGACCATTGTTTTTACAAGCATGAATGCTGTTGATGCAGTTGTTGTACACTTACATGATCATGCACCTGATTGGAGAATTTATTGCATTGGAAATACTACAAAAAAATTAGTTAGTGAATATTTTGGTGAAAGCCTTATTACAGGAACCGCAAATAATGCAACAGAACTTGCAGAAAAAATTATTGAAGATTCATCAACTGATGAAGTAATATTTTTTTGCGGTGATAAACGGCGAGATGAGTTGCCTGGCTTATTGAGAGAGAACGATATTGAAGTTGATGAAATTGAAGTTTATCAAACAAAAATGATTCAACACACAGTCACTAAAAATTATAATGGCATTTTATTTTTTAGCCCAAGTGCAGTTGAAAGTTTTTTTTCAAATAACAAGTTGAATGAACAAACTATTTTATTTGCCATTGGTAATACAACCGCTAATGAAATAAAGAAATATTCGAAGAATAAAATTGTAATTAGTGGTAATAGCGGAAAAACGGATTTGGTTGAAACAACGATTAATTTTTTTTCAACATAATCACACCTTCTTTGTTTGTTTATAATCATTCTTCAGCAACCACTGTAAAATCTTATCGCGTTGATCACCTTGAATTATTATTTCACCATCTTTTACACTGCCACCGGTTCCGCAAAAATTTTTTAGTTTTTTTCCAAGTTCTTCAAGATCATCATTTGTTCCGATAAAGCCTGTAATTAAACTTACTGTTTTACCGCCGCGATGTTTTGTTTCAAAACGAATTCTTAGTTTTTGTTGCGCCGCAGGCAATGTTTCCTGTTCTTCATTCGATTCGGATTGAAAAGAAAAATTCGGATCAGTGCTGTACACAAATCCCTTTGCATCCGGTTTATTTTTTTTACTCATAATATCAAATTACACATCTCCAAATTATCAAATCAATACTGCTTTTAAACTTAAATCCAAACTTTGCGCCTGGTGAATTAATCCGCCAACACTTATATAAGTTACTCCGGTTTCAGCATATGATTGAATGTTGCCTAAATTAATTCCGCCGCTGGCTTCTGTTTCGAAATCATCCTTAACAATTTCAAGCGCTTCTGTTATTTGTTGCGGCGAAAAATTATCAAGCATTATGCAAAACACTTTTCCTTTACCAACTGCGCAAACCTTTTTTACGTCTTCAATGCTTCTTGTTTCAACTTCGATTTTCAGATCAGGTTTTTTTGTTTGAACATATTGCCATGCGCTATCAATTGCTTTTTCGATTCCACCTGCATAATCAATGTGATTATCTTTCAGCATGATCATATCAAACAAACCAAAACGATGATTAACGCCGCCTCCAATCCTTACAGCTTCTTTTTCCAGCAAACGAAAATTGGGTGTTGTTTTTCTTGTATCTAGTAATTTTGTTTTATAACCTTTCAGTTTTTCTGTGTACTGATGTGTAAGTGTTGCAATACCGCTCATTCTTTGCATGCAGTTTAATATCAATCTTTCGCATTTTAAAATTGTATGAATGTGCGCTTCAACACCAAAAGCAGTTTCACTATTGCGCATTGCATCACCATCTTTTTTATAAGCAGTAAAAACATTTTCTTCTTCAACAAATTCAAATATTTTTTTCGCAACATCAACGCCGGCTAAAATTCCGTCTTGCTTTATTTTAAGCACTGCCTTACCTTTTTGCGATGCAGGAATACAGCTTAAAGTAGAATGATCTCCATCGCCAACATCTTCTGCTAATGCTTCTTTAATTAAATGCTGTAAATGTTCGTTGAAGTTATGCATGAACAATTTATTCAGAAATGATTATTAACCCATCCGGCATTGGCGGGTTGTTTAAATAAGATTTTATTTGCGGTTAGTTTAGTTAGTTCTTTATATTGATTGATTTTTGCAGAGAGTATAAAAACTGTGATTGTATATTTTGCAAAGTTTTGCTGGTGCTGTAAGTTTTTATCATAGGTTAACAAAGCGTCAAAATGATTGCTTATTAAAAGCTTTAATAACTCTCCGTTTCCAGTGCCGTTCCATTGCTTATCACGAATTGCAAAAACTTCGTGTTCAGGAAAATCGATTTTAAGTTTCTTAGGCAAATTTTCATCAAGCAACAGTCGCATATAATTCAGCAACGTTTTTAGAATTCAGAAGTTTATTAGCTATATTCAATAATGCAACAGCTTGCTCTTTTGATACCGTTGGGAAATCGTCTAAAAATTCATCAAGTGAGACGCCGGCTTCCAAATGATCAAACAAACTTTCAACCGGAACCCGTGTTCCTTTAAAAACAGGTTGCCCACTTAAAATATCTTTATCAATTGTTATAATATCCTGTATGCGCATAAAACAAAATTAAGTAAATGTTTAAAGCTTTATTGAACACAAATATTTCTTACCTTAATCGCTTATGCAACCACTCGACCACACTAATGAAATGTTTCGTCTTGCAACCAGCCTGGTAAATGAAAGCAACCGGAATATTTTTCTTACCGGCAAAGCAGGCACCGGCAAAACAACTTTTTTAAAATACATAAAAGAAAATTGTGCTAAACAAATTGCTGTAACCGCTCCAACAGGTGTTGCGGCCATTAATGCAGGCGGCGCCACGGTTCACTCGTTTTTTCAATTGCCTTTGTCGCCGTTTATGCCGGAAGCAAGAGGGTTTATGCAGAATAATGAAGCAGTAAACAAGCACAGCTTATTGGGAAGAATGAGATTGAATAGTGAAAAGCGCAAAGTATTGCAGCAACTTGAGCTTTTAATTATTGATGAAATTAGCATGGTGCGTTGCGATACATTGGATGCAATTGATATTGTATTAAAACATTTCCGGAACCGTAACAATGAGCCATTCGGCGGTGTGCAGGTTTTATTCATCGGAGATATGTTTCAACTGCCGCCGATAATTCCTGATGAGGAGTGGAACCTGTTATCGCAGTTTTATGGAAGCCCTTTCTTTTTCGAAAGCCAGGTAATGCAACAATTTCCGCCGGTGCATATCGAATTCAATACTATTTACCGGCAATCTGATGCCACATTTATAAATCTTTTAAATGATGTGCGCCATAATAATTTAAGTGCAAATAGCTTGTCATTATTAAACAATCGTTACGATCCCTGGTTTGAATTAAATGCAAATGATGGATATATTTTTCTTACAACGCATAATTACAAATCTGACAATACAAATGCTGCAGAACTTTCAAAATTGAAAGGAAATATGTTTTCATTCAAAGCAGAAATAACAGGTGAATTTTATGAAAAATCTTATCCTGCAGATGTATTGTTAGAAATAAAGATTGGTGCGCAGGTAATGTTCATTAAAAATGATAAGGAAAAAATCAAAAGATATTTTAATGGCAAGATTGGAACCGTTACA
>JAFBAF010000137.1 GCA_019247895.1 Parafilimonas sp.
CCACCTGCGCAAAACATCAGTTTGCCTTTATCGTAAGCATATTGTATAGCATCTTTTATTTGAGAAGAAGCGGTAATGCGCCCAACACTCATGCTTGTAATTTTTATTGAAATGTCGTCACCGGCATACGTATATGCATCGGAAACGCCTTTTACTTCTTTGCTGTTATCAATAATAACATCTTCTACCGCTTTACACACAACAAGGTTGCTGTTATAAGCCACACCGCATGAATTTCCATCAACGCAACGTGGTGCTGTTGCTGTGCTGCTCATTGCGGTGCCATGGCCGCAATTATCATCAGCGCTTGTTGCGCCGGGCAAAGTAAATATTTTTTGTATTGTTCTGCCTGATGAATAACCCTGGTTAAATTCGCTGTTCATATTATCCTGGTCCGGGCTAACACCTGTATCAATCACCATAATTTTCACACCTGCGCCTGTACTTACATTCCACGCCTGCGGAATGTTGTGATACAAATAATCCCATGATTGTTTTGCGCCGGGTAAAATTGTTGTGTAATCGTCGCCTTCAACTAAATTCGGATCGCCAACATAACCACCGCAACCGGCGCCCAGATCTGCTGCAAGCTCGTTGTACATTTCATTATCATAATCTTCAGGCTCGTAACCCATCGGTTCCACATAACGAATGAGTTTACTGTTGCGCAACAATTTTATGGTGCTGATGTTATCAATTCTTACATCAATTACAGGCAATTTATTTTCTTTCCAAACTTCAACATTTTCTGCTCTTAATTGCGGATGCACTTTTCTTTCTTCCTGTAAAATCATTTGTATCACGTGCATTTTCGTGGCAGTCCATTTATCATCATGAATATTTATTTTGGTTAAACGTTGTTCAACATTTATTTCATCTTCTGGTTTATAACCAACAGAAACCATGTGATCGCCGCTATGCATAACAGCGCTGTATAAAGTAATATCAGAAGCATCACTCCAGTTAAACTCGCCTTTTGCGTTCAATACTTTTTTTATAAATGCATTTATTTGCTGCGGTGTTTCTAATTGAGTGCTTGTTATATTATTAACAGTATCAGCATTTAGTTGCTGCATATTTGATGTTTTATTACAGGCAGCAAAAAACAATGTGAAGGCGATGGTTGCTATAAGCAGTTTTTTCATTAATTTTTTATTGAGTAGCAGTTATTAAAGCAGAAAGTTAAGTATAATCTGGAACAATTAATATTTGTGCTTTTCAGCATGCTTAAATGCGTTGGAAATAATCAGCTGTTGAATAAATTCAGGAACAAGCCTGCTGATGCAATAAGAAAATTTATTTATGAGGCCGGGAATAATTCTCGCCTGTCCTTTCAGCATTTTATCAATAGCTTCTTTAGCCACTTGTTCTGCGGATAAAATAGAATGCTTTGCCATGCCTTTTAATTCTTTATGCATTGCAATCTGCATTTCATTACTATCTGTTCCACCAGGGCATAAAACACTTACAAGTACGTTATGAGGTTTCAATTCAAGTTGTAAAGAGCGGCTGAAATGATAAATATATGCTTTGGACGCAGCGTAAACAGTTTTGCCGGGAATTATATAAAAACCGCCCAAGCTTCCGGTATTCATTATGTGCGATGGAGCGTTTGCTTTCAGTTCATTTAAAAATAAATGTGTAAGCATTGTTGCCGCATGAATATTTAGCTGCAATTGTTTTTCATAGAAGAATGTTTGCATTTGTTCAAAATCGCCTTTAGAGCCAATACCAACATTATTGATAAGAATATTAATGCGAAAATTATTTTCTTTCACCCAGTTATATACCGTACAAAAAGATTCGGATCTACTTAAATCAACTCCGAAACCATAACATTCTGTTGTATATTTTGACCTGATTTCTTCAACTGTGTTATCAAGTTCATCTCCTGCTAAAGCAACAAGTAAAACATTCATTTTTCTTGCAGCACATTCCAAAGCCAGTGCTTTTCCTATTCCTGCGCCGGCGCCGGTTATTAATGTGTACAGCTCCATATTCAATGCTTGTTTATCCAATCAATTGTTTTTTGCAAACCTTCTTCAAGCGAAATAAAGGTGTAACCTAATTCGCGTTGTGCCTTATCACTGCTTATACTCCAATCGTAATGATATTTTCTTATCCAGGGTGGTGTAAGTAATGGTGGTTTTCCGGTGATACTTGTGTATAATTGTAAAGCATTTCCTGCAAGCATCATTGCCCAAACCGGCATCTTTATTAAATTGATTTTTTTGCCGGTGAGCCTTGCGAGCAAATCAAAAAATTCAATGTAAGAAGCATTTTCTCCTCCAAGCGCATAACGCTCTCCGCTCCTTCCTTTTTGCATTGCCAATATATGACCATTTACCACATCATCAACATATACATAACTTCCGGTACGCTTTCCATCACCGGGCATAATCTTCCATTTACCTGCCATATACAACTTCACCAGCCGTGTAACTGCATTGCTTTCTGTAATAATTCCCGGGCCATAAACACGCGGCGGATTTACAATAACGATGTGCATGCCGTATTTGTTACAATACTCTTTACACAATGCTTCAGCCTGCGTTTTGCTTACTTCATATTCAGTAAATGGTGCACCAATTCTTTTATCATCTTCTTCAACAGGTTTGTTGCCCGATGGCCCGAGCACGCCACCTGTTGATGTAAATACAATTTTATTTACAGAAGCATTTCTTGCAGCATTAAGAACATTTTTAGCGCCTTGAACATTCAGTTTATGATAAGTTGATGCATCCTTTGCCCAAACCCTTGCAAACGCTGCTAAATGGTACACCTGCTCACAACCTTCAGTTGCTTTTTGTATGGAAGCAATATCAGTAATATCACCCTTAAATGGCTTAATATTATCATGCTTTAAAACATCATTTTCAGTATTGCGGCATAAGGCATGAATGCAATTTCCTTCAGCTGCCAGCCTTCTTGCCAAATTGTTTCCAATATATCCTGTAGCGCCTGTAATAAAAATATGCATAAGGTTTGCGATAATAATTAATAATTACTAATTAACGATTATTAATGCGCAAGGATAAGTAAGTAATTTCGAAATCTTTATTTTTGCCCTTTTTAAGCAAGGAAATTATTAATGAAGAAAATTGAATTAGAAATTGTGGCGCTTTCACACAGCATTACGCAAACACATTCGTATGCCGTAGTTTTAGGAGAAGTGAATGGATTAAGGCGTTTGCCAATTGTGATAGGTGGCTTTGAAGCGCAGGCAATTGCTGT
>JAFBAF010000173.1 GCA_019247895.1 Parafilimonas sp.
TATTGTTGAGCAGTTAAATTTCAATGGTTCTTTTGAAAATGAAACTATAGACCAGGCTTTTGCTGCATTAAAGGCTGCCGCCGTGTTTGATTATGCAATTGATGGCAATGAAGTGTTTGTGCGATCTGGCCAGGCGGCCAAACCATGAGTTAAAAATTTGACAGACTATATACAACTTTCGAATATGAATTTTAAACGATTGCCTGCAAGAAAAAGGTTTAACAAGCCAGTAAAAATTATGAAACTTACCATCATCTTACTGCTGTTTTGTGTTTTTCATGCTTCGGCTGATGGATTCGGCCAACAAACACTTACGCTCAAATACGATAATACTGGTATTGCCGATGTGTTGAATAGTATTGAAAAGCAAACCAACTATCGGTTTTTATACAACAATGATTTGCCGGATATTAAAAAGAAGATAAATATTAATGTACAAAACGCTGAATTAAAAGCTGTACTCGATAAAATATTTAACGGTACTATGCTTTCGTACCAGTTCATGGAAAATAACCTGGTAATTATTAAAAATGTTACAACATCAACTAATGATTTAAAAGCAATTGTTACAGGTAAGGTAACAGGTGAAAATAATGCACCATTACCAGGAGTTTCTGTTTTAGTAAAAGGCACTGCTAAAGGTACTGTTACAGGCACCGACGGCAGTTATTCAATTAACGCAGCAACAACTGATGTGCTTGTTTTTTCTTATGTTGGATATACAAGCCAGGAAGTGGCTGTAAATGGAAGAACTGAAATAAATATCACTCTGGTTTCATCAAATGCAGAATTAGCGCAAGTAGTTGTTATAGGTTACGGTACTCAAAAGAAAAGAGACCTTACCGGGTCAATTGCAGTGGTGAGCGGTGATGTGGTTTCAAAGATGCCTTCTACAAACCCGGTATCTTCATTGCAGGGTAAAGTTGCAGGTTTAACCATTGTTAATTCCGGGCAGGCAGGCTCGTCTCCAACTGTTCGTATACGTGGTGTGAACTCAACCAATAATGCCGATCCATTATATGTTGTAGATGGAATACAACAAACAAACATTGATTATTTAAACCAGGCCGATGTTGAAAGCATAGAAGTATTGAAGGATCCTTCATCTATTTCAATCTATGGCTTACAAGGTGGAAACGGCGTGATTATTATAACTACCAAACGTGCAAAAAAAGGCCAAACCACTATAAACTTTCAATCTAATACCGGCATACAATCCGTTACTCACAAAATAAGTGTGGTAGATGCAGCAGGCTTTAAAAAATTATATAATCAACAGGTAGCCAATGTAGGCGGATTGCCTTTTGATTTTTCTCAATACAATGCCTTAAGTGGTAATTCTAACTGGCAAAACGAGATTTTCCGCAGTGCAATTCTTACAAGCAATAGTATAAGTGTATCGAGCAGTACCGAGAAAAGCACCACCTATTTAAACATTGGTTATTCAAACCAGCAGGGCGTGGAAAAGTTTGATCAGTATGAAAAATATATTGGCCGTTTAAATGAAGAAGTACGTCTTACAAATAACATACGCATCGGCGGCGAATTAAACGGTTTTTATTACAAGCAAAACCCGCCTGTGGATGGTATAGAAAATGAAGCGATATGGGCAGCGCCTGTAACTCCAATCCAAGCAAGCCCTGATTTATATTATTCAACATTTCGCATACAAAGAGCACAAGTGGGAAATCCTGTAGCAATTATCAACAATGCAAACGGGCATACTTTAAATAGTGGTTATCGTTTTACAGGTAATATTTTTGCCGAAATCAAGTTCTTAAAACACTTTACCTGGAAATCTGCTTTTTTCACCGATCTTACTTTTAACCAAACCCGGGGTTACACACCATTGCCTTATGACTATATAAATATTGGCGATAATACTGACCCTGCGCACCCGGTTCCTACAGATACAACCTTTGCTTCTGATCCAAATAATCATAATCATACTTCTGTTAACCAATCAACTGATAATTTTAAAACATATCAGCAAGACCATACACTTACTTTTGATAAAACTTTTGGTGGCCATCATTTAACGGTATTGGCCGGATTTAGCACGTTGTACCACTATCATGAGAAAATTGCGGTGGACAGAACGGATACAACACTGAATATACCTGATGACCCGATGTTCTGGTATGTGTACATAGCCCAGGCTTCAAATCCAAGCCATTTCAACCAGGATCCAAATACAAATTATCAAGAGGAAGATGCTTCCACTTCTTATATAGGCAGAATTAATTACACTTTTAAAAATAGGTACCTGTTAAACGTTAGCTATAGAAGAGATGGAACTTCCAAATTCTCACCTTCTCACCAATGGGGTAATTTTGGAAGTGTTGGTGTAGGCTGGGTAGTAAGTGATGAAAATTTCATGCAGAATATAGGATGGATTAATTTTCTAAAATTAAAAGGTTCATGGGGTACTGTAGGTAATGGCTTAAATATTGGAAACTATCTTTCCTATCCCGGCCTTCGCAATTCTGATGTTGCCATTTTTAATAATAATATTTATGCTGCGGTTAGACCTGCTTATATTCCAGATCCCAATTTGCATTGGGAAATGGTAGAGGGAAAAGATGCGGGCTTTGAATTAAGAGCGTTGCATAACAGGCTAAGCTTCGATGTTGATCTATACGACCGTAAAACACATGATATACTTACTTCTGTTCCTTTGCTACCTACTATTAGTGATTTATCTTATCTCACAAACCTCGGCACTATTGATAATAAAGGAATAGAGATATCTGCAGGGTGGACTCAAACAATAAGTAAAGATCTCAGTTTTTCAATAAACGGCAATTACAGCATAAACAAAAACAAAGTTATTTCAATAGGAAACGCTTTCAATTTTGAAATTGATAATGTAGCCGGTGATCAAACCATTAACAAAACTACTTCCGGCTATTCTATAGGCTATTTTTATGGATTTATACAAAAAGGAATTTACCAAAGTGATGAAGCAATCGCAAAAGGACCTTACGTGGCATTAACGCCAGCACCTAAACCCGGAGATATTTCCTATGTTGATGTGGATGGAAACGACACAATCAATCAAAACGATCGTACCTATTTGGGATCACCCTTTCCAAAATATAACTTCGGAGTATCAATTTCCTTAAACTATAAAAACTTTGATTTCGAAATAGATGGCCAGGGTGTTGCAGGGAATGAAATTTATTTACAGAGACGCACTTACAATTTCACAACACTTAATTATGAAACCAACCGGCTTGGTGCGTGGAAAAAACCGGGTTCAAGTAATGTTGAACCTATTCTGGATCCGGGAAGATCCAATAACTATTTATTTTCATCGTATTGGCTGGAGCCCGGCGACTATTTCAGGCTGCGTACTATACAGATCGGGTATACGTTTAAAGCAGACCGTATAAAATTTGCAAAAAACCTGCGCATTTATTTAAGTGCCCAAAACATTAAAACATTTACAAAGGCCACTGGATATAGTCCTGAAGTCCCGATTAATGATCCCACCCGTGCAGGTGCTGATAATGGTACATATCCACTACCTGCAATTTATTCATTTGGTGTAAACCTGACCTTGTAAAATGAAAATCAAAAATTGTATGTTGAAGTTAAAAAGATATGAAGTTGTTGCTGCTTTAGCGATTGTATTAATTACATCAGCGCTTGTTTTACAAAGCTGTAATAAAGATTTTCTTAACCGGCAACCCTTAGGCCAGTATACTTCCGATAATTATCCTTATCCTGTAGGCGGCGGTCCTTATGACCAATTTGTTTACGCAGCTTATTCTTCTCTGCGTGATTATAAAGTAACTGATTATGCTTTTATCAGCGCAGTAAGCATAAGAAGTGACGATGCTGATAAAGGAAGCAGCTTATTTGATGGTGTTTCTTATGGCCTTGGCGGTGCAGATAATTTTCCGGTAGCAGTTAATGCCCAATTTGTAAACGAATTATGGACGGCTTATTATGGAGACCTGATTTATAAATGCAATTATGTTTTACAACAGGTAGCAAAAGATACAACCGCTACGCCGGAAGCAACGAAAACATTGGCCCGGGCCGAAGCAAGGTTTTTAAGAGGTTACGCATATTTTACACTTGAAAGATTATTTGGAAATATTCCTATAATAGATTCTGTTTTAGACATACAGAATTCTGTTGTTCCGCAATCTGATCCTGCAACTGTATATACTTTTATTGAGCAGGATTTACAATATGCAGCTGCGAATCTGCCCTTAACATGGGATCCTAAATTTTTAGGCCGTGCTACAAGCGGTGCGGCAAACGGGCTGTTGGCAAAAGTTTATTTGTATGAAAAGAAATGGGACCAGGCAATGCAAACTGCCGCAATCGTCATTAATTCCACGGTCTATAATTTAAATACTTCATACCAGGATATATGGAAAAATTCGGGTGAGAATTGCAGCGAGTCGATATTCGAAGTGCAATGTTATGCTGATGCAAATCATCAAACTGATTATGGTTGTCAATATGCCGAAGTGCAAGGTGTAAGAGGTGTAGGCCCGCAGGATTTTGGCTGGGGGTTTAATAATCCTTCGCACCAGTTACACCTCGCTTACGAGCCGGGCGATCCACGAATAAACAGCACCATCTTGTTTGTACCTACTCCAGCTCCAACAATATTTGGTGAAACGTTTGGAAGACCGGAACCGAATGATTCAATGTATAATATGAAGGTATATTTAGGCAATGATCCGGGCATTCGTTCTAAAGTGGGCGGCCTTGTTGGCCAGCATGCCTGGTGGGAAGATGTGCGCATTTTACGTTATGCAGATGTTGTATTGATGTATGCGGAAGCTGCTAATGAATCAGGACAAACAAATGAAGCTTTGGAAAAACTGGAATGGGTGAGAGCCAGGGCACGCAACGGAAATGCTGCAATTCTTCCAAAAGTTACCACAACAGATAAAGCACAATTGAGATCAGCCATACAGCACGAAAGAAGAATTGAACTGGCAATGGAACATGAGCGGTTTTTTGATATTGTACGCTGGGGCATTGCTGCGGATGTTTTGCATGCTGCAGGTAAGGTAAATTTCCAGACCGGCAGAGATGAGTTATTGCCAATTCCGCAGGTGCAAATTGATTTATCTAAGGGTGTTTTGCATCAAAATCCCGGTTATTAAAAAAATTACAATTGATCATGTTTATACTTGAATATTTAATTCATATTCGTGGTTCACCTTCCGGTCATTTAATGATGACAAAAATTTTTTATTCGTTCCCTATTTAATAATTTAATAAAAAAAGCAAAAATGAAAAAAACAAATGTTTCTAAACTGTTCATTGCTGCAATTGCACTTTGTTCAGCAGCGTTTCTTAATTCCTGCAGTAAAGATATGCAGCACAATTCTTCCGCACAGGCAAGTTCTGTTGATAATGGAACAGAAGCAAATAAACCTATCGCCTGGTTTAAGTTTGACAGTAGCTGGACTGAAACCGAGCAAAACCTTGCCGGCGCTCCGCACAACAAAGCTAAATTTTCTTCAATGGCACAGGCTCATGCAGGAAAAGCCGCTTTCTTAAGTAAAGACAGTGGTTATGTTAGTTATAACAGTGCCGGAACTGCAATACCTAATATAACTACAGGCTTAACTGTGGATGTTTGGGTATATGCTACAACACCGAAAGCAGACGAAACAGCACGCACTGTATTTTGCGTACCTCAAACCGGTGCATTCTGGGGAGATATGCACATACTGCTTGACAACTACCACACATCACAAGGAGATTCGCAACAGGTTAATTGTTTGTTCAAATCAAATAAACCTATTACTTATACTGATCGCTTTTTCGGCGCTCTCATACCTAACTTTTATAACAAGTGGTCGCACATTCAATTTTCATACGATGGCTCTACTTCTGAACTTACCTTTAAAGTAAATGGTAAAGCTTTTATTGATCATGTTGTTCAATATACAGATGGAACCAATACAACAAAGTTGGGTAACCTTGAGCCTAACCCTTCTCCATACGGAGTAGTGATCGGTGCTTTTCAAAATCAATGGAAGCCCGCTTTATTTGGTGACCCACAACCATGGATGCATCATTTCAAAGGAAGGGTGGACGAGCTGAAAATTTATAATAAGGCATTATTCTAATCGCCAGACTTTTAATTATAAATAAGAGGCGTTCAAACGCCTCTTATTTGTTTATAACGTATATTAAAAGACAAATGAGTTTAAAAAAACACTAATGAAAAGAATTCTTTTTGCTGCTCTTGTTTGCGGCTGCTTTTTTTCCTGCGCAAAAAAAATGGATGTTACCGCTTTAAAACGTTCAGATGCCGAACAGGCGGTAAATGCTTCATTTTATTTTGTATCGTTACAGGCAGATGATCAAACTGGAAATCTCAATTATTATCATGTAAAAATCAACCCAACTTTTAAGCTAAAATTTTCAATGGCCGTAGATACTTCAACGGTATCTGCAAACATCCAGCTCAAACAAAACAATACAATCATACCTGTAAAATTTTCTTACATAAAGGGCGATACAGTTGTAGTAATGAAACCAGCATCATCTTTACAATACATCACTAAATACACCATTTCGGTTTTGCCAAATCTTAAATCCGCAAGTAATCAAAAATTAGGTGTAAGCTATCAACTGAACCAGGTAACAACAATAGATTCTTCTGATAAATTTCCACGAAAAACAGACGCCCAGTTGCTCAATCTTGTTCAAAAAGCAAGCTTTAATTATTATTGGATTGCCGGTAATGCGCTTTCAGGAATGGCCAAAGAAAGATTCAGCTCTGATATATGTACCACCGGCGGTACAGGCTTCGCCGTTATGAGCATACCTGTTGCCATTAAAAGAAATTTTATTACAAGAGCTGATGGTTTGGCAAGAGTAACAAAACTGGTGAACTTTCTCGATCAAAACTGTACAAAATACCATGGCGCATTTGCGCATTGGATAAACGGAAACACCGGCGCAACTATTCCTTTTAGCCCGCATGATGATGGCGCCGATATTGTTGAAACATCTTATTTAATGGAAGGCTTGCTTACTGCAAGAGAATATTTTAATGGTACAAGTGCTGATGAAACCAACCTTAGAAATACAATCAACAAATTATACCAAAACGTAGATTGGAGTTGGTTTACCAACGGGCAAAATACTTTGTACTGGCATTGGAGCCCTAATTATGGCTGGGACACATACCAACAGGTAAATGGCTGGAACGAAGCATTGATAACTTATGTGATGGCAGCATCCTCACCAACGCATCCAATTAATTTAGCTACTTATCAAAATGGCTGGGCAAGAAATGGTGCCATGAAAAATGGTAACACTTATTATGGTGTTCAATTGCCTTTAGGCCCGGCAAATGGCGGCCCGTTATTTTTTGAACACTATTCTTTTATGGGAATTGATCCGAATGGTTTGGCTGACGCGTATGCAAATTACCAGCAGCAAACAACGGCGCATACACAAATCAATTATAATTATTGCGTTGCCAATCCAAAACATTATAATGGCTACAGCGATTCTTGCTGGGGATTAACTGCAAGTGATGATAATTTAGTGGGCTACTCAGCACATGAACCAAACAATGATGACGGCGTTCTTACACCCACAGCGGCACTGTCTTCATTTCCATATACGCCAGATCAATCAATGGCGGCATTACAATTCTTTTATTATAAGTTAGGTGATAAATTGTGGAACAGTTATTATGGTTTCAGAGATGCTTTTAATCTTACAGAGCCATGGTTTGATAATGATTATCTCGCAATAGATCAAATGCCAATTGTTGTTATGATTGAGAACTATCGTTCGCAGCAAATATGGAACTTATTCATGAAGTGTAAAGAAGTTAAAAAAGGCATGAAGAAATTAGGTTTCACCAGCCCGCATTTTTAATACAGTTTGTAATACAGCCTTCTTTAATTGCAATGATGAAATTCATTTTAGTAACATGCATTGTATTATCGGTTGCATGCAAATCACACACACAACAGCAGCATGCCAACATTCCGCATATATCAGACTCTGCGTTGTTTGATACTGTTGAGCGAAGAACATTTGAATATTTCTGGAGCGGCGCGGAGCCTAACAGCGGCATGGCGCCTGAGCGCATTCATATTGATAACAATTACCCGGAAAATGATCAGTCAACTATTGCAGTTGGTGGCAGCGGTTTTGGCTTAATGGCGATTCTTGCTGGTATTAATCAGCATTACATAACAAGGCAACAAGGTTTGCAGCGCTTTGAAAAAATCGTCTCATTTTTAGAAAAAGCAGACCGTTTTCATGGTGCGTATCCACATTGGTTGAATGATAATGATGGTCATGTAAAACCTTTTGGTTATGATGATAACGGCGGCGATTTGGTGGAAACTTCTTACTTAATGCAAGGCTTGCTTTGCGTAAGGCAATATTTTAGTAATGATAATGATGAAGAAAAAAAACTTGCAGCAAGAATTGACAGTATTTGGCGTGCCGTTGAATATGATTGGTACCGGCGCAGCAATCAAAATGTATTGTACTGGCACTGGAGCCCGAACTATGCATGGAAAAAAAATTTTGCAGTGCACGGTTATAATGAATGTTTGATATTGTATATACTCGGCGCTGCATCACCAACGCATAGTGTGCCTGCAGAAGTTTATGACCAGGGCTGGGCGCAAAACGGGGCCATCAATAAAATAAGTTTTTACAAAAATGATACGCTGCATTTATTGATGCAAGGCAATCCGCCGCATGGCGGCCCGCTGTTTTGGGCACATTATTCTTATCTCGGTTTAGATCCGCGTGGATTAAAAGATAAATATGCAGACTACTGGAAGGAGATGAATACGATGGCGCACATCAACTATCAATGGTGCGTTGATAATCCAAAACATTACAAAGGTTACAGTGATAGCAGTTGGGGTTTAACGGCAAGTTATTCTGTAAGAGGTTATGCGGCGCATGCGCCTGACGAAAAAAACGATTTAGGCGTAATTTCTCCAACTGCGGCTTTATCTTCTTTTCCATATACACCGCAACAATCAATGGCAGCAATGAAGCATTGGTATTATGATACGAATGATAAGTTATTTGGCCCTTACGGTTTTTATGATGCTTTTAGTGAAGAAGATGATTGGTATCCGAATCATTATTTAGCAATTGACCAGGGACCGGCAATTGTGATGATGGAAAATTATCGGAGCGGCTTCTTATGGAAATTATTTATGAGTTGTGATGATGTGAAAAATGGATTGATGAAGCTGGGCTTTAGTTTCAGACAATAAACTACAGCAATTCAATTTTTAAAGCAGATTTTTTTTGAGGAGAATACTAACTGCCGCCTGCTCTTTCAATTTCTTCTTCGGCAGCGTGATCTGTACGATGATTTGTTTTGAACGATTTTCCAAACTTGTAACTTAATGAAATGCCGATGACCCGTGTATCGTATGTTTCTGCAAAGTATTCATTTGATTGTTGAAATTGTGTAAGCCCTTTCATCCATTGTGTATGAAAAATATCACGTGCACCAACTTTAATGTTCAATTTATTTTTCCAAACCAATTTGGAAACAGATGCTGCAAGCTGGCCAAAAGGTTCCAAAATTTCCTGTATATCATTTTGGCTTTTTGATGTGTATGAACCTGAAATTTCTGCTGACCAATTCTTTTTAAAATGAAATTGATTATTCATATTAAATGTTGCCTGCACAATGTTTGAATTAATGTATGTTACCACATCGCCTTTAATTGTTTTATCATCAACAGCAACACCTGTTGTAAAACTCCACCATTTAAGCGGGCTTAATTGCACACTTAAAGAAACGCCAAGATCAGTTTGCGAACCAACATTGCCTTCAGTATAAATTACAAGACCATCAGGATTTGAATAAAATAATTGCGAAAAATAATCAGATGTTTTGCTGAATGAAATACTTGATAATAATATGCCTTTATAATTATGCGATAATTCTGCAGACCACGTGAAAGCCGGGAGAAAACCAGGATTGCCTAATTGATACGTGTATTTATTTATGATGAATACAAATGGATTTAATTTTTGAAAAGCCGGGCGGTCAATTCTTCTGTCAACTGTTAATGAAAACTGGTTAGATGAATCCAAAGTATAATTCACACTAATATTTGGAAAAAGGCTGTTATACTTTTTAGTGAACGTTGTATCTTTTATTAAAGCGTTGCCCAACTGGTGGCCTTTATAACTGGTGAACTCATAGCGCAAACCCGCATCAACAGACCATTTATTATTTGCTGTTTTTATATCAGCATATGCAGCATGATTTGTTTCATTGTATAAAAAAGTATTTGACTTAGTTAGATCTTCATTAGAACCAGCACCTGAGCCATCATCAAACATGTATTCGGCTACATTGTTTGTACTTGTATGCGAAGATTTCCATCCTGCTTCCCAGCTTGTATTGTCATTTATCTTCCTCGTAAAATCTGCTTTTGCAGAAATGATGTGCAGCTTGCCTGGCATATCGCCGATATATGTTTGCACCTTGCTTGTTAAAGCATCAGTATTGTCGAATGTTGAAGTATTATGAATATTGTAGCCGATCAAATCACCGTCAAAATTCAAATCAGATTTTTTTGAAAACTCTTTATGAAAGTTGAATGCGGTGCCTAAATTTTTAAAATCAATAAAATAACCCAAAGCTGTAGTGCTTGATGAATCAGCAATGCCTTGTGCATTTTGCCATGTTGCATAACTGTTGCCATACGTTGGCCTGTTTACAAAAATGCCGTTCAAAGAAATTCCGATAGTAGTTGTTGGATCAATTGTATAATCAATACCTGTGCGAATTGAATGAGAATGGCCGCTGGTTTTATCGATAAAATCCTGAACTAGTATTGATTTGATAGTTGAATTGTCTTCTTCAAAATATTTTCGATAGGCATATAATGTTGTGTAGTTCGTTGAAATATTCAAATTATACTTCAGAAAGAAATTAACAGGCCCTTTATGCAGGTTAAAAATGAAACTGTTATTATTTTTTGGATATTTTCCCTGCGCATACGATGGAGTGAAACTTCCAAAAACGCCTTGCCTGCTTGATCTTTTTGTTTTGATATTTATAATGCCTGCGTTGCCTTGCGCTTCATATTTTGATGAAGGGTGTTCTTCAATTTCTATTGTGCTCACCTGGTCTGTGCTCATGCCAGTTAAGTAAGCAATTAAATCACTGCCTGATAAATAAGTTTGTTTGCCATCAATTAAAATAAGAATTCCTGCTTTATTTTTTAAAGAAATCGTGCCATTGCGATCCACTGTTACGCCGGGTAATTTTTCTAAAGCTTCTAATACGGATGCGCCAATATTTGTAAGGCTTGCGTCCATATTGATCACCGTTTTGTTTGTACCTAATTGAATAAATTGTTTATGCGATTGTACTGTTACATCTTCAAGTTGGCTGGTAAGCGAGTCCAATTGAACAGTTAATGATAAAGGTTGATTGTGCACCACGATTGTTTCTGATGAAATGAAATCTTTATAACCAATATGGTTTGCTTTCACCAGGTAATCACCCGCAACAATAGTTGAAAATGTAGCAATGCCTGTTGTATCTGATACCTGTATTTTGGTGATCTGCGAGTCTTTTGCATTCAGTAAAAAAACAGACACATTGCTTAAAGGGCCGTGCTCATTATTTGTGACTCTAATTTTAATTGAACCTTCTTGTGCTAACAGGCGACTGGTAAGAAATATCAGAAATATTATTGCAACACTAAACCTTTTCATGCATGAAAAATAAAGAAGCTCAATTCAATAAAATAGATTTATGTGTTGATTGGCTGTTTTTTAGTACAAATGAGCAATTTTTGCCAAACAGGAATCTCTAAAAATTATCTTTGAAGCATTATTGAAACTCAAGTGATGAAACGAATTGCGTATTGCTTTTTACTTTTTTGCTGTGCATGTGCATTTAATGGACATGCACAGCAACCATCTTTTTATGATGAGATACAAGCATTCAAAAAGCAGGACAGTATAAAACCACCGCCGCAACATGCAATATTATTTGTGGGCAGTTCATCATTCAGAAAATGGACAGATGTGCAATCTTATTTTCCCGGTTACACAATTATCAATCGTGGTTTTGGTGGTTCAAGCTTGCCTGATGTAATTCGTTATGCAAACGATATTATTTTTCCCTATCATCCAAAAGAAATAGTTATTTATTGCGGCGAAAATGATTTTGCCGGTGATGATAATCTTTCCGCTCAAGCTGTAGTTGACCGCTTTAAAACATTGTATGGAATGATCCGCGCAAAAATGAAAACTGTTCCTGTTGTATTTATTTCAATCAAGCCAAGCCCTAGCCGCAGGAAGTATTGGACGAAGATGATTGAAGCAAACAAAGAAATTAAATCTTATCTCGCAACGCAACAACATGCAACGTTTGTTGATGTATTTGATTTAATGTTGAATGATCATAATCAACCAAAGCCTGAAATATTTGAAAGCGATAGTTTGCACATGAATGCAAAAGGTTATGCAATTTGGCAAAAAGCGATTAAGCCGTATTTGTTGAGGTAGCGGTCAACAGCTCACGTCAACGTTCGGGGGTTTGTGCCTCATTCGC
>JAFBAF010000291.1 GCA_019247895.1 Parafilimonas sp.
ATCATGCCGCTGTCAATTTTCCATCCATGATCTGGAAAACCTGTTTTAAATGCCCCACGCCAACCGTTTGACGTTTTGCCATCAAACAAAAGTTTCCATCCTTGTTTTTCTTCTGCAGAAGTTAAACTATTTGGTATCATATTCACTACAAAAACACTTGTTGCAAAAGCGCTTGATGTTAAGCCTATTGTTTTAATGCGAATATTTTTCCAATACATTTTTTTACCTGCCAATGATGGATCAGGAACTGCATGAACTTGTAAAGCAATAAAACCATTATGCGAAACTGAATCTATTAAGTACGCAATTGGAATATTATTGATCCATGTTTTGATTGCATTGCCAATTGCTTCTACTTTATAATGATTCCATTCAGCAACTTTAAATGCATTTTGTGCGGCAGCATTTAAGGTAACAGGATACAACCAACCTCTTCTTCCTTCTTCATAAATTCCGCCGCTCCATCTTCTTGATGAAGGATCTTCTTCAACCTGGTAACCATACACTCTTCCTTTATTTTTTCCATTTATTTCATCAGCATTAAAATGACTTCTTATTTGCACACCACTATTGCTTGCAGTATCATCATCCTTTGCATCAAATTCTAAAATAAAATCTCCGTAATTTTTTTCTGTTGCTAAAAAAGTATTCGGTGAGCCGGCAACCGTTGTTCCTACAACCATATTATTTTCAACAGTGTATTCGCCTGCGCCAACAACCCGCTTCCATCCGGTTAGATCTTTTCCGTTAAACAAATTTGTAAAACCATTTTGTGTAAATGCAGCAGCAGAAACAATCAAACAAAAAAAGAAGAGAACATATTTTTTCATCTGTTTAATATTTATTTTTTCAATGGACAGATGGAATTCGCAATAAATTTCATTTGATTTATATTCTATAGCTTGCTTGAAAATTTATATGCTCATTTCATTCCGAAAGCTTTTAAGTGAAGATAGGAATTTGAATAATGTATTCTAAACATTAAAAATTTATAATCGGTTCGCGGCTTTTAGAAGGAATTACTATTTTGCTGCGAAATCATCAAAACGTTATATCATAATCATTGTACATGAAAAAAATTTTCTTTCTTTTTTTTATTGCAAGCACACAGCTTTCCGCTCAAAATAAAACTGCAGAAAAATTTGCGGAAACAATAACTCCTGAAGAGCTTAAAGCAAAACTTTCTGTAATTGCAAGTGCTGAAATGGAAGGCCGTGAAACTGCAACGGAAGGCCAGCGCAAAGCGGCTGCTTACATTGAAGCGTATTTTAAAAAATTAAAATTGTTGCCGGGCGATTCAGGCAAATATCAAATGTCGTTTCCTGTATACCAGGATTCGTTAGTATCTGCTAACATTTCAGTTAATGGTAAAAGTTTTCAGTTTGCACAAGATTTTTCAAATGGCGGTAATACGATTGCACAAGGCTCGTGGCAGTTTTCTGACGTAGTTTTTGCGGGCGAAGGAAGAAAAGATTCAACACATAATGATTATGATAGTTCGGCAATGAAAGGTAAATGGGTAATGATTGCGCCTGTCGGTTTAAATGAAAGTTCTGCACGACAACTCACGCAAAGAATAAATATTTCTCCTGCTAATGGCGCTGCCGGTTTATTGTTTGTTTCTGATAATTTTCCGCGTACAAATGCGCAGTTGAAAAGCAGGATGTTTAATGAATTGCCGCAAAGTCATTTCCCTGTTGTTTTTATTTCAAGAAATGTTGCAGAAGCAATTTTAGATACAACGCTTACAAACAATACGGCGCATAAATTATATAATACAAATGTTAAGATCGCATTTAATAAGATAACTAACAATTTGCAAAGCACAGATGTAATTGGTGTGTTGCCGGGCACCGATAAAAAAGATGAATATGTTTTTGTTACGGGCCATTATGATCATTTGGGCAAACGTGATTCTGTAATTTATTATGGCGCAGATGATGACGGCAGCGGCACAACAAGTGTGATGCAAATTGCGCAGGCATTTGCGGCCGCAAGAGATAAGGGTTACAAGCCAAGGCGCACAATGGTTTTTATGACAGTTTCCGGTGAAGAAAAAGGTTTGTGGGGAAGCGAATATTACACCAATCATCCTTTGTTTCCGCTTGATTCTACTTCTGTTGATCTGAATATTGATATGGTCGGAAGAATTGATCCGGCACGCACTTACGGTGATTCATTAAATTATGTTTATACAATTGGTGAAGATAAATTGAGCAGCGATTTAATGACAATTGAAGACAGCATCAACAACACCTACTCACACCTTGAATTGGATAGAAAATTTAATGATCCAAATGATCCAAACCGTTTTTATTATCGCAGCGATCATTACAATTTTGCAAGTAAAGGTGTGCCAATCATCTTTTATTTTAATGGTACGCATGCAGATTATCATCAGCCAACAGATACAATTGATAAAATTAATTTTGATTTGATGAGCAAAAGAGTAAAGCTTGTTTTTTATACCGCATGGGAAATGGCAAACCGAGATGCGATGCTCAAAAGAGATATTCCGCTTAGGCAGAAATGATAATGAGTTCGGGAAGTAAGCAGTTGCGCTTGCCGTTAGTTTGAAACTGCTTCAGGTATTATAAAGGCATAAACGTTATTTTCATATCCGGCGTGGGCGAATTCTTTAATAAGTGCCGGTTACGTTTCAATTTTACAATTGAGCCGAAAATTAAAGTGTCATGATATCCTTATCCTTATTCGTAGGTATACTTATAATTGTAATAGCCACAACAAAAACAGTTTTATTCCAAAAAGAGATTGGTAATAAAAAACTGTTGTATTGGATTTATTTTTCCAGGTACAACGTAATACCTTCAAGCAAGGAAACAAGAAAGTCAAAAGAACTGCAAAACAAACTCTCCATTATTCTTTTTACAATGCTGTTGTTTGAAATATTTTTTTGGTTGGTTATAAGAAAACTTAGTTAGGGCATTCTATTTAGGGCACTCTATAATGTGCATGTTGTCTTTTTACATCATTCAAATGCTTTATCATTTAAATTTTAATTCTCTTTTGCTCTATGGCAAATAACTTCCACAGAAAAACTAAAAGCAAGACCAAATGCCACGATTTGCCAAATATTTTGCTGTGTAAATATGCTTACTAACAACATGGCAAAACAAAATAAACTTACAATAACGGTAAGTGCGTTTTTTTCAGATAAATATTTTCTCATAAATGAATGGTGTAGAAAATGAGTAATGGAATGATTGCTATAACGCCTGCGAAACTAAATTTATTTTTTTAAAAAACAGTAATTGCAAGAATAAACCATTATGAAAGTTTCTTTTCAATAAGCCAGCGATGCCCAAACGGGTCTTCAATTTCACCTTGCCTGTATGCATACTCATAATCTCTTGCGGCGTTTATTTCTTTGGCGCCGGCTTTAATTGCTTTATGCATCACTTCATCTACGTTCGGCACAAACAAACCAATAATTGCTGTAACGCCATTATATTTTCCGGGCGTAAAAAAATTTGGCTTTGTTACTTCATGCAAATGGAATATTGCATCACTAATATTCAATTCAGCAACGTGCACGCTGTTATCATCATTTCTTAAACAAAAATGTTCTTTTGCACCAAATGCTTTTTCATAAAATGAAATATCTGTTACACCATTATCAATTAAAAGTTGAGGGGCAAAAAAAATGGTTTTTGTTTCACTTAGCATAGAATAAAGTTTATCGTTTAAAATTTTTACTAAAACCAATTCTGAGGTACATCATCCGTTCGGGGCTTGTCTGCTAATGCAGAAGCTATTATTTCTTCAGCTGTTTCTTTTTGTTCTGCAATTATTTCGGCGCTGCTTGTATTATGATGAAGCTGAGCTAATCCGCCTTTTAATTTACTTTCTTTATTTATGGAAACTTCATTTGCATAAATATGCCCATGCACTTCTCCGTTTTTCAATAAGTAAACTTTTCCCGGGCAATGCACATTTCCCTTTATAATTCCTTTTATTATTACAGATTTTGCATGTATGTTACCATTCACTATCCCGGTTTTTTCAATAATGATTTGAGCGGATGATATTACATCACCATTAATAACACCTTGAATGCAACCGCTGTCTTCGGTGGAAATATTACCGTTAATTGAAACACCTTTTGAAATATGTAATCTTTGTTTAAAGCTGTTTGGAAAATTCATCATAAAATTAAGTTCTTGTTCTTTTAATTCTTTTCAAACACGGTTACGGTAGTTGTAGCATTTCCAAGATCAAGTCCTACACAGCGTTCCGAATTATTGTCAGATACACGCAATGAGTTGTACAAATAACCCACACTTACAACGTATTCAGGTTGCGGTACCACTTCAACCGGGATAAAACCTTTGAACTCATCTGAAACAGCATTGGCTAAATCAGCATAGTTTGCACCACCGCCAAGCAAATAAATTTTTGAACAATGTTCAAGGTCTGAATCTGTAAAATGTTGACGCATTAACGGAGATACAACTTCACGATAATATTGAGTCAACAAATTTTTTCTTATCTCACGTAAATCAACCCTGCGGCGGTGTGTGAAAATTGAACCATTCATAAATGCTTCATCCAATTGGTGCTCGTTTTTCATTTCAAGATAATGCTGCGTATTCAATTCACGGGCAAGGTTACCAATAACATAACGAATGCCATGTGAACTAAAACAGGTGCGGTGTACTAAACCATCAGGGGTTGCATAACCACCTTCAACTGTACCAAAACCAAAACTGATGGCAATGAAATTTTCGCCGGTTGTAGTTAATGTTTTTTTCAAACCAATAATACCGCCTACAATTTCAGGGATCACATCAAAAGCATCTACATCAAAAGTCGTTTTTTTAACGCTGCCTTTTACATTGAACGTGTTGGTATCATACTCGAGCATGAAATGCCTGCGCGATAAATATTGTGAAGCAGCATTTTTATAAACGTTAAAAGTGGAAAGAGGTAAACCCACCGTAACAGTAATTGGTTGCTGCACCTTGTCAAGAACTGTTGCCATTGCCGCACGAAACAAAATATCAAAATCTTCTTCATCAGGTGCAGCATTTATAACACGACCGGCATTGATTGCATTACGCCTTGCCATATTGCCCACCAAAAACCATTTTTCGTTTTGTTTGATCTTTAAACCACTTAAAAGATCTTTAGCAGAATTTTCTGTGTTGCCAAAAGCAGTTTCAAAAACACTGGGGAATGTGATGATTTTGTGATTCATGATTAAAATTTAAGCGAGAAAGATTACAGTTAAGTTTTGTTGATTTTAAAATTATAAAATCATTCCTTATCAAAGCAAATAAAAATGTAAGATAAAACTTTGTTGATTAATTTACATATCGGTGATATGAAGCTTTTATTATTGCTGATGCAGTTGAGGGAACCTGGTATACATTCTTCTAAAAATATTTTAGAAGGAGAAAAACAAGATTAGTTGTAAAAGATGATAAGATTAATCTTAAACAGGCAAAAATGGGAAAGCTTTCAAACAAATGCCTTAGGGTTTGGCAGAGAAACTATCAACATTAAGCTGCCATATGCTTTCGGCGGGAGCTTGCAACTACCTGTTTATATCGATGGAAAATTTAGTGTTTTGCGCAAACGGAAGAACATATGCTTTCTTATAATCATCACCCATAACCGTTTTACATGTTAATGCCTTTAATTGTGTTTGCCGGAACTGCGATTTGCATACCATGTGCTTGCATATTTATCGCTCAGCAAGAAGTTTTGAAAACGCGTTGCTAATGTATCTTGCCCTGCTTCGTTTGCATGCAAGCCATCAGCAGTTTCTGTGGAACGCCAGTAAAAACCGTCTGTTTTGCGGGGTAAAGAATCTGCCCATTGATAAAATCCCCATGCCAGCATGGGCGCTACAGCTTTTTTGCCTTTATATCTTGTATCAGGCGTACCGTTTATCTGATCTTGAATTGCCCATTTGCATGCCCATCCAAAATAGTATGGACAGGGTTCTCTGTTCCAAATAGCAGCAACATTAAATGTTCTGGTTCTGCCTAAAACATACACGATCTTTATATTGGGGAACTTCACTTTTATATTGCGTAATGCAGATTCCAGCATCAACTTCACTTCAATAGGCCTGCCGGGCCAGTTTGTGTTAACAGATGAATCTTCTGTTTCAAGGTAAATAACCTGCACTTGCCTGTAACTTGATTTAGTTGCTGTAAGAGTATTACTAACGTGGCTCCAATACGGAGCATTTGCCTTAGCAATACTATTTAAAGATGCTTCGCCGGAACCGTTATTACCATTTAGCAGTTTCAGCTTAGGGTTGGTTGCGGGGTTACCAATAGTTTTAAGTCTTAACTCCTGCATATTGTGGCCGCCTGTACTTCCGCCCAACGACAGAAATAGAATATAACCTGAAGGTGATGGTTTGCCAAATGTGTCAATAGGGATAATGCTGTCATTAAACTTGCGCAAGTCCTGCGCATACATGTCTGAAGGTTTATTTATCCCGCCGGGGTATAAACCGCCAACAGAATCCATGAATTTGTTTCTCCCAAGATCATTTAAAGGTGTACTTACGGTTGTGTTGTATAAAGCATCACTGGAAGAGTATGCCGTCAATATTTCGCCGGTATTGTTTTTTGAACATGAAAAAAATATGCTTAGGAGAATGAAAGCAATGGCTGCAATTTTCATAACGGTAGGTTAATCAGTTTTGGTAAATATCTTATATAATTCAATGACAGTAGAAAAGCTTTAAAAGCTGCCTGAAACAACGTAGACCATAAATAATGCTGTTTAACTTCTAACCTGATTTTTTTTATTACAATTCTGCAAGGAGCGTGGCGAAATTAATAACAAGGTGACACATTAAAGATAATATACTACTATTGCTTTTAGTATTTGAAGATCGAACGATGTTATGGGTTATACCCAAAAATTTAGTTTATAAAATAATTACATAAGTAACTAATAATCAAAATAAAAGCAGTTTTTGCAGTCTATTAATATTATGTTATTTAGAATGAAACAAGTATAAAATCCGTTCAACCAAATATTTTTTTTATTGACGAGCGAAAAATATTGATGTATATTCTAAATAATTGATAATAAGCAGAATTTTAATGTTAATTAAATTTAAATATTTGTAAAGTCAAATATGTTTATGATATTTTATATAAATAATGTTTTTGAAATTCCGTCTCTTAAAAAACTTCTCTTCTGTTGTGAATACTGTTGCTTAATTTCGCGGCTTTATGAATTTTTTCATCAACGCCTTGCTTTCCTGGCTGTCATTTTTAAGGAGCACCTGCTCACATATTACATAGTGCACAGCTGAACTGATTAAAATTGTAAAGCGAACACCTGATTGAAAACTTAGATTCAAAACTTCAAACTTTCAAAATGAATTTTTTACAACAACTCAACATAAAAGATGAAAACGCTGGTACTTCAACCGGTTTAAATACTATTAGCGGTTCTGCTGAAAAGATTGCATCTTATTCGCCGGTAAACGGCAAACTCATCGGCAGTGTTTTGACAACATCGCCTGAAGCATATAATAAAGTACTTGAAACTGCCCAACAGGCATTTTTGGACTGGCGCAAATGGCCGGCACCAAAACGGGGCGAAATTGTTCGCCAGTTCAGCGAGGCCTTACGCAAATACAAGGAACCTTTAGGCAAACTGGTAAGCTACGAAATGGGTAAGAGTTTACAGGAAGGCTGGGGTGAAGTGCAGGAAATGATAGACATATGCGATTTTGCTGTCGGTTTAAGCCGCCAGTTATATGGCTTAACCATGCACAGTGAAAGACCAGGTCATCGTATGTACGAGCAGTGGCACGCTTTGGGAGTTGTGGGTATTATCTCAGCTTTTAATTTTCCTGTTGCCGTTTGGAGCTGGAATGCTGCTATTAGTTGGGTATGCGGAGATGTTTGTGTTTGGAAACCTTCTTCGAAAACGCCGTTATGTGCGGTTGCCTGTCAGCAAATAATTGCTGAAGTATTTGCGCAGAATAATGTTCCTGAAGGCGTAAGTTGTTTGGTAACCGGTAATGCCTGCGGAGATTTAATGAATACCGATGAACGTATTCCGCTTATTTCTTTCACCGGTTCCACACGTATTGGAAAGCGGGTGGCTACAACTGTTGCAGAGCGATTCGGCAAAACCATTTTAGAATTGGGCGGAAACAATGCCATCATCGTTACAGAAAATGCTGACATGAAAATGCTGTTAACAGGCGCTGTATTTGGGGCAGTTGGTACAGCCGGTCAGCGTTGTACTTCTACGAGAAGATTAATTATTCATGAAAGTATTTATGATAAAACAGTTGAAACACTTAAATCTGCTTATAGCCAATTAAAGATTGGCGATCCGTTAGAAGCTTCAAATCATGTTGGCCCATTGATTGATACTAAAGCTGTGAACGATTATTTAAATGCAATAGAAACAGCAAAGGCACAAGGTGGAAAAATAATTGTGGAAGGAGGTAAGCTTGAAGGGAAAGGTTATGAAAGCGGTTGTTATGTTAAGCCTTGTATAATTGAAGCTGACAATCATCTGGATATTGTACAAACAGAAACATTTGCACCTATATTATATGTAATGAAATATTCCACAATACAGGAAGCTATTTCAAAACAAAATGGAGTACCTCAAGGTTTGTCTTCATCCATCTTTACAACCAATATGCGGGAAATGGAATATTTTTTATCTGCCGAAGGAAGTGACTGTGGAATTGCTAATGTAAATATAGGAACCAGTGGCGCCGAAATTGGCGGCGCTTTTGGTGGAGAAAAGGAAACTGGCGGGGGCCGGGAAAGCGGCAGTGATGCATGGAAATCATATATGCGAAGGCAAACAAATACCATTAATTACAGTACCCAATTGCCTTTAGCACAGGGCATTAAGTTTACAGTATAATCATTTGGATTGTATCTGCCTGTTATGGCACTTTGTTTGAAACTATCGCTGTGTTAATAATTAAAATATTTATTATGCAGTACAGTAAATTCAACGGTAAAGGTTTTTTAATCCTTAGTGCAATCGTTATCTCGTTTGCAGCTTGTAATTCCAACGGGTCATCAGGCATGCGGCAGGATACTTCTACCGCTACCGCAACGGACCGAATGGACACAACACAACAAAACGAGGTTGCAACAGTTCCTGCAGAGGAAAATGCTGCACCACAATCACAGGCAACATCGCCTGTGCAAACGACGGCTCCGCAAGAAAATGCAGCTGCGGCTACTTCATCTGTTCCTGCTGCCACTACCTCCTCAAATAATGAAACAAAAAAAATAATAATAAAGAAAAAAGTGGAAGCAGTTGTTGAAGTAGTGCCGGTTCCTGCTCGTTCAAAACCCAAAATGGAAAGAGGTGGTGTGTATGAATATGTTGAAGTTGGCCCCCAATACCCGTCAGGACAAGCCGGGATACAAAACTATCTCAACACTCATATGCATTATCCTCCACAGGCATTAAATAATAATGTAGAAGGAAGGGTAAATGTTTCATTTGTAGTGAATGAACATGGCAGCATAACAAATGCACATATAATTGGAAAGGGTTTAAGTAATGGTTTAAATGCAGAAGCTGTAAGGTTGATTTATTCAATGCCGGGCTGGAGGCCGGGTATGATAAAGGGAAAACCTGTAAAAACAAGAATGACAATGCCAATAACATTTAGAATAGTAGGATAAATAATCTCTAAACAAAGTCCCGCTACTGCGGGACTTTGTAGTTATTGAGATTCAATTCACATCTTCCTCACAACCAGTCACTGTTTACCAGTCACTATTTATCAAATTATTACCTTGCATACATGCAACAGTATCAGCAATTACTACAATTTATTTTAGATAATGGCACTCAAAAAACCGACCGTACAGGCACAGGAACTATAAGTTATTTTGGTTATCAAATGCGCTTTAATTTGAGTGAAGGCTTTCCGTTAGTAACCACTAAAAAAGTGCATTTAAAAAGTATCATTTATGAATTGCTTTGGTTTTTACGCGGCGAAACAAACATTAAATACTTAAAAGAAAATAATGTAAGTATTTGGGATGAATGGGCTGATGAAAACGGTGAACTCGGTCCCGTTTATGGTAAGCAATGGCGCAGTTGGGAAGGAGCAGATAAAGTGGAGATTGACCAGATAAGTGATGCCATCAAACAAATAAAAAATAATCCTGACAGCAGAAGAATTATTGTGAGTGCATGGAATGTAGCTGATCTTCCTAAAATGGCTTTAATGCCTTGCCATAGTTTGTTTCAGTTTTATACCTCACCCCCAACCCCTCTCCAAAAGGAGAGGGGGGTAAACGGCTCCCTAAGTTGCCAATTGTATCAGCGCAGCGCGGATGTTTTTTTGGGTGTGCCTTTCAATATTGCATCGTATGCTTTATTAACGATGATGATGGCTCAAGTTTGCGATTTAGAAGCAGGTGATTTCATTCACACATTTGGTGATGTGCATATTTATAATAATCATTTGGAACAAGTGAAATTGCAGTTATCAAGAAAACCATATCCATTGCCAACAATGAAGTTGAATCCTTCAGTAAAAAATATTTTTGAATTTAAGTATGAAGATTTTACGCTGGAGAATTACCAGTTTCATCCTGCAATAAAAGCACCGGTTGCAGTGTAAAAGTCAATTTATATCTTCCCAAGGGGAAGACTTGAAACAACTTACTTTTTATGATACACGTTAAATAATTTTGGTCTTTTAAAAGCCGTCCCTTAGGGAAGGTTGGAGGGACTTGTATGATTAAATCTCTTGTCGTCGCCGCATCAACAAACAACGCCATTGGCAAAAACAACCAACTGCTTTGGCATTTGCCAAACGATTTAAAATTTTTTAAAAATGTTACATGGGCGATGCCGGTGTTGATGGGAAGAAAAACTTTTGAAGCGTTAGGAAATAAACCTTTAAACGGGCGTATAAATCTTGTGCTTACTTCAGATAAGAATTATAAAAAGGAAGGTGTTGTTGTGATCCAAAAACTTCGTGATGCAGATTTTTTTGCGACAGAAAACGATTATAAGGAGCTAATGATTCTTGGCGGTGCAAATGTATATGCGCAAACAATTGATGATGCGGATAAAATCTATATAACGCGGGTGCATCATGTTTTTGAAGATCCCGATGCATTCTTCCCGGTTATCGACGAAAAAAA
>JAFBAF010000295.1 GCA_019247895.1 Parafilimonas sp.
AAAGCAAAAAAGCAATTTTATTAGGTGAAAACGGAAAGATGATAAAACAATTGGGAACTTCAGCAAGAACTGAAATTGAAAATTTTCTTCAGCATAAAATATTCTTACAGCTTTTTATAAAAGTAAAACCAAAGTGGAGAGATAATGATCTTAAACTAAAGGAATATGGCTACTGATTTTTCAACTTTATTAAAACGATGAAGGCAACAACTTTTTCTTCGGCTCTTTATAATTAAAAACAAATCCCAGTGAAGGTGTTTTGGTAGTAATGTTATAATCAGGTTGAATATGCATGCTGAGATCACTGCTTACATCAAAATCTTTTAAATGTGCAAACACCGTTGCATCAGCAACATTCAATCCCCAAACCAATAAAAAGAACAGCACCGAATAATCCCTGCTTTTTCTAAAAGAGTTTCTGTAATACTGTAAGTCAGCCGGCGAAAGCCCTTCTAATTTCGGATCAATGCTTGATGTATCACCGCCATTTACAAGAATATCGTATGCTTCTTTAGTTTTTTGATACCATTTATTATTGTAAATAAACAAGCTTCCCGGCACAGCAAGCGCTCCATATACAATGGGGATTTTCCAATATTCGTGATTATAAGCTTGCCCCCAGCCCGGAATGATTGCCGAACGAATTGTTGCTTTATGCGGATCGTGTTTTTTCTCGATCAGTGAATCTTTTTTTGCTAATGCTAAAGTTGCGCTGTCGTGTGCAGGCTTCAGCGTATCAAGCAAAATCTCTTTGCCATTATTTACTTTGGTTGTACTGTCAGGCTTAGTTAAAACTCCTGCGCTATCTGTTTGAGCGTTTAAGCTCAAACCAGCCAAAAAACAAATTACAATCAATATGAAGATGAAAATTGTGCGCATTTTTAATCTGCATGCATCAGTTCCAGAATCTTATTCAACTCTTCCTGCGAATAATACTCAATGGTAATATTGCCCTTACCGTTTGTACCATGCTTTAGCGTAACTTTTGTTGAAAAATAAGAAGCTAAATTATCTTCAATACGTTTGTAAGCATCGTTAAGATTTGTTTTTGCTGAAGATTTAACAGCAGATGCAGAATTGCGATATAGTTTTCTAACAAGCTCTTCTGTTTGCCGAACGCTTAATTGTTTTTCTTTTATTTCATGAAAAAGATATAATTGCTTGTCAACTGTATCGATATTAATGATCGCTCTTGCATGGCCCATACTTAATTCTCCGTTGCGAACTGCAACTTGTATATCGGGTGGTAATTTTAAAAGACGGATATAATTTGTAACGGTGCTTCTCTCCTTTCCCATTCTTTCGGCAACCTGTTCCTGCGTATAATTTAGTTCATCCATCATGCGTTTATAACTTAAACCAATCTCAATTGCATTAAGGTCTTCGCGCTGCAAGTTTTCAAGTAAAGCCAGCTCAAGTAATTCACGGTCGTTGCTTTGGCGCACGTAAGCCGGAACATCTTTTAAACCAGCAATTTTCGCAGCACGCAAACGTCTTTCACCGGCAACCAACTGGTATTTTTTATCACCGATTTTTGAAACCGTTAGTGGCTGAACAATATCAAACTGTTTTAATGAAGATGCCAACTCCTGCAAAGCAGTTTCATTAAAATCATGTCTCGGGTTTTTAGGATTTGGAAGAATTTGATCAACCGGGATACGCAGGATATTTGTTGCGGCTTCAACAACATCGGTTTTCAAATTGCCCGTTGTTGTTTTAAGATCAGCGTCTATGTTTTGTAATAACGAACGTATGCCTTTGCCTAAGCCCTCTTTATTTTGTTTAGTCATTTAATTTAAGTTTCAATGTTCAACGTGTTCACTGGTTCACGAGTTCAACTTGTAATAGTTAGACTGGTGAGCTTTTAAACTACTCTAAAATTTTCTCTTCATTTTTCATTCTCGTCATATCATTTTTTTGCAACACTTCTTTAGCGAGATTTAAGTAATTAATCGCTCCCTTGCAATCAGAATCATACAACACAACAGGTTTTCCAAAGCTTGGCGCTTCGCTTAATTTGCTGTTGCGGTGAATGATCGTATTAAAAACCATGTCTTCAAAATGACGACGCACTTCATTTACAACCTGGTTGCATAACCGCAATCTTCCATCATACATAGTCATTAAAATACCTTCAATCTGCAGCTCCGTATTTAAGCGGTTTTGAACAATCTTTATCGTGTTTAATAATTTACCTAACCCTTCCAGCGCAAAAAATTCGCATTGCACGGGAATAACAACACTATCAGCAGCTACCAGTGCATTTACTGTAATTAATCCAAGCGAAGGCGAGCAATCAATCACAACAAAATCATAATCATTTTTTACCGGATCAAGAATGTGTTTTAAGACAAGTTCACGATCAGGATAGTTGATCATTTCAATTTCAGCACCAACCAAATCTATATGCGATGGAATTAAATCAAGATAAGGAACATCTGTTTTTAAAATCACCTCACTGGCTGGCGTATTATTCACCATGCAATCGTATAAACTCTTGGTAATATTATGCAGGTCGAAGCCGATGCCTGTTGTACTGTTTGCCTGCGGATCTCCATCAACCAACAATGTTTTAAACTCAAGCACAGCAAGACTTGCAGCAAGGTTTATTGCGGTTGTGGTTTTTCCAACGCCACCTTTTTGATTTGCTACGCCTATTATTCTTGACATATTAACCCTAACCCCTGAAGGGCTTTTACCCTAAATCCCTGAAGGGACTTAAGAAATTAAAAAAAATTTGGCTCGTCCTCATTTCCCTTTTATGGAGTTAGAGGGTTTATCGTTTCTCCGATTTTTGGCAGCAATAATTTTTTGCCTGCCGCTTCAAAATCTTCAATCGCTTTCTTCGTATCAATTTTTATAAGATCGAATGTGTTATAATGAACGCCAACTACTTTATTGCATTGCACAAAATCAGCAGCAATAATTGCATCAGTGTGATCCATTGTATAATTTCCGCCAATCGGCATTACAGAAAAATCAAGTTTTGCCCAGCGCGGAATTAATTGCATATCCATTGTAAGCGCCGTATCGCCGGCAAAATAAAAATTACCTTCACTTGTTGTAAACACAAAACCCAAAGGATTACCACCATAACTTCCATCAGGAAATGAAGACGAATGAATAGCATTTACTCCACGTACATTTCCAAAATCAAATTTCACCGGTCCACCCTGGTTTAGAGGATGCGTTTTTTCAATTCCGTTTTTCCCAAACCAGCCCGCTGCTTCTGCCGCGCCAACACACGTTGCGTTTGTGCGTTTTGCTATTTCAATTGCATCAGCCACATGATCGCCATGACCATGTGATAAAAAAATATAATCAGCTTCTATTTTATCAACATTAATGTGTTGTGCCAGCGGGTTGTGCCTTATAAAAGGATCAAACAAAATCTTTTTTCTGTTTATTTCAACAAGAAAACACGATTGCCCGTAATAGGTAAATTGCATATCCGAATTTTTTAAAGGGGCACAAAAATAATTTTTTACTGCTACTGTCTCAACAATATTAATTTTTTAAGGTTATTTATACAGGATTTTTATGCACATCTTATAAAGCCCTTAGTTACTTTGTAAAAATTTTTTATGAGAAACTGGAATGGATGGTGGATTATTGTTCTGATTCTTTTAGCGATAGATTTTTATGTTTTTACCGCTGTAAAATTTTTGGCGCACCACAACAGCGATAAAACACGTACCATTATTTATTCTGCATATTGGCTGGTTTCTTTAAGCGCTGTTACTTTTATTATTGTTTTGCCTTACACTAATTACCTGGAAAGCCATATTGTTTTCAGAAATTATGTGTTTGCAATCATCATAGGTTTATTCTTCGCTAAATTGATAGCTGCCGTTTTCTTTTTGTTTGATGATATTAGAAGGCTTTTTATTTGGCTGATGGCGAAAATATTTCCGAAATCCGGCGTTGATTTTACTAATGATGAAAGCACCCGCATCAGTCGCTCTACATTTTTAACATGGACAGGCGTTGCATTGGGAACAACTTTATTCGGTACATTATTAATCGGTTTTTCAAACAAATACAATTATAAAGTAAGAAAGATAAAACTCAGTTTCAACAACCTGCCAAAAGCATTTAAAGGTTTGCGCATTTTGCAGGTGAGCGATATTCACAGCGGAAGTTTTACTGATAAAGCAGCGGTTAATCGAGGTGTTGATATGATATTAAAACAAAATGCAGACATAATATTATTTACCGGTGATTTGGTAAATGATAAAGCCGATGAAATGCACGATTACATGGATGTTTTTAACAGGTTGAAAGCGCCGATGGGGGTGTTTAGCACTTTAGGTAATCATGATTATGGCGATTATACAAGCTGGCCAAGCGAAGAAGCTAAAAGAGAAAACTTGGAAAGGCTGAAAAAAATTCATGGTGAATTAGGCTGGCGTTTATTGATGAATGAACATGTAATTCTTGAACGCAATAATCAGCAAATAGCTTTACTTGGAATTGAAAACTGGAGTGCGTTTGGTCATTTTCCAAAATATGGCAAGATGGATTTGGCTTACCCGGGAACAGAAAATTATCCGTTCAAAATTCTTATGAGTCATGATCCGAGCCATTGGGATGCAGAAGTTCGCCCAAAATATCCTGACATAGATTTAATGTTGGCTGGCCATACACATGGAATGCAGTTCGGTGTAGAAAATCCATATTTTAAGTGGAGCCCTGTACAATGGTTTTATAAAGAATGGGCTGGTTTATATACTGAAGGCAATCAAAAATTATATGTAAATCGTGGCTATGGTTTCATCGGTTATCCCGGACGTGTTGGAATATTACCTGAAATAACAGTGATTGAATTGGCCTAATTAATTTTCCTGTCTCGTTAATACATCACGTTTTAATTTTTCCCAAACCTTATCAAATGTTCCATTGCCAGATTCTTTCCAGCGTTGCAATTGATCACGCATTTTTTGTTTGCGTTCATTGCGTGCTTCATCAAAAAAATCGCGG
>JAFBAF010000075.1 GCA_019247895.1 Parafilimonas sp.
CGCAATACATAAAGAAAGACCTTTTTATGGAGAGCTTGTAGAATTTATGAGCAGCGGGCCAATAGTTTCGGCTGTGCTTGAAAAAGAGAACGCTGTTGCTGATTTTAGAAAACTAATCGGTGCAACTAATCCTGCGCAAGCAGATGAAGGCACCATTCGTAAAGATTTTGCAGCATCAGTTGGAGAAAATGCAGTGCATGGCAGTGACAGTGACGAGAACGCAGTTATCGAAGGCAGCTTCTTTTTTTCCCAGCTTGAAACGTTTTAAAAAGAAGGAAAAGAAATAATTGTAAAATAATTTAAGGTACTTATCTTCGTCCCTTTAAGGGTTTAGGGTTGAAAAAAGGGGCGACGATTCTTCGTCAGCCCCAATTTTATTTTAATACACCATACAAGCTGCCCCCTTTATTAAACAATCGCTCAATTTTCTTTTCTGTTAAAGCATCTTTTTCTAAAACAGGTGCATGATGTGGCTTTATCCGCGCATCTAAAATAACTGCATCGCAACCCCAATGCTTATATTTATAAAAACTATTAATACCGTAAATGTCTTTTGCAGGATTGCAACGCGTAAATGTTACCCATAAAAAATTATTTAATGATGCCGATGTAAAGTTTGCATCATCGCAAATAATTATAAACGGGTTTTGGTTTAATGACGATGATAATTGCAGCTGCTCATTTAGTTGCAGCATTTCTTTTTCTGCGTTAGCATAAGTTGTAAACTTTAATGTTTGTAAGCAAACAATTCCGGGCAAAGCCAGTTGTGGGTTTTCGCAATTTTGTAATGAAGAAAATTGCTGCGGCACTTCACCGCATAATTCTCTTTTAATATTGCCGTAAGCTGCAAATACAACTTTACTTCCTTCATTTAATGCGGTTCCGGAGTAATCAAGTGTATCAATTGTTGTGTTTGTATAAAAATGGATGTCTCTTAAAAGATCAATTCGCTTTAAAAGATAATCAAAAAATGCCGGTATATTTTTAGGCGAAAGTTCGCGCTCATCATCGGCAGTAATAAATAAAAATTTCGCAAGGCTTAATTGCCCGGTTCCTAAAATATGATTTGCGATAGTTAACAGTTCCGCAGGTTGTTTTGTTTTATTGTATGGAGTATAACGCTCACTTCCCGTGGCTAACAATAATGGATGAACGCCCGCAGCATCAACGGCACTTAATTCCTGTAAGCCGGGAATTTCTTTAGTAATTGCATCGCCTGTTAATTCGTGAATCAAATTTCCGAACGAAGTATCTTCCTGCGGTGGCCTTCCTACAACAGTAAATGGCCAGATTGCATTCTTTTTTGCATACACTTTTTTCACATGCATCAATGGAAAATCATGTGTTAAACTATAATAGCCAAGATGATCTCCAAACGGGCCTTCAGGTTTATTTTCATTTGGCAACACTTCACCTGTAATCACAAAATCTGCATCTGCACTTATACAAAACCCATCATTATAAAAATACCTGAGACGTTTGCCGCTTAGCAAACCTGCAAACATCAATTCACTCATATCTTCAGGCAAAGGCATTACCGCAGCCAAACTATGAGCCGGCGGCCCGCCAACAAACACACTTACTTTTAAGGGCTTTCCCAATTTATTTGCTTTTGTTTGATGCACCCCAATGCCGCGATGTATTTGATAATGCAAACCTGCTTCTTCATTCAACACATAATTATTCCCGGTAAGCTGAATGCGATACATACCAAGATTGGAATGTTGTACGCCAGGTTTTGTAATATCTTCTGTATAAACTTGCGGCAATGTAACAAAAGCGCCGCCATCATTTGCCCAATGATAAATTAAAGGCAGATCACTGATTTTTATTTGATTGTTTATAACGTTTGTTGGTGAAATTTTTTTAGGCAAAGATGTGACAGAAGAGAGGCCTGTTTTAATTGCATTAAAGGGTTGCTTAAATATTTGATGCGGATTATTTCTAAGCTGAATTAATTGCTGAATGAATTGCAAGCGGTCTCTGAAAATAAATTTGCTTCTTTCAATCGTTCCAAAAATATTTGAAGCTGCGCGATAATTTGAACCTTTTACTTTTTCAAATAATAATGCCGGGCCCTTTGCTTCATGCACTCTTAAATGTATAGCAGCCATTTCGAGGTATGGATCAACTTCTTCCTTTATTCTTACCAATTGCCCATGCTTTTCAAGATCAATAAGGCAATCTTCAAGCGAATTATACATCATAGATTTGCAAACCTATGAATAGAATGGTAAAATTTTTTACAGATGAAAAATACTTAAGTAAGTAAAAAATTATTGCATTGCTTTCGGACAGCTTAAATGAAAATTTCTTTTTTGCTTACCACCGCTGCCATTAAAATTAGTGTGTTTTGGAAAGACATACATGAATGAGAATGATGAAGTATAATAATTATCGTTTCGTTTTGGGTTACCCCTTCTTTCGCCTGAAGGGAAAGGCAGTGACGGATCAATTTCATTTCCTCTAAAGGAAAGGTTAACGGCTAACTGGCCTCTTTGTTTAAATAGCTCAGATTCATCAGGATACCTGTTACTCACATCGTCTAAATAATCGGTAAACAAAAACCTGCTGCTGAATTCAAGGCCAATTAAAACGCGATCTGACAATTTATACTTAAACCCAATGCCATAAGGCATTTCAAATTGAGTAAGAGAATACAATTTTCTGTCGGGATAAAGTGCTAAACCTTGCCCTTCTGTTCCCAAAGGCCTTAAATACACTTTTTGTGAACCATAATATGTGTATGGATTAAAATGAAATGCTCCTATACCTGCAAAAACATACGGCGTGAACTTGTGTTCATCCATTGAAAATAAATCATATTGCAAGCTCAAGCTTGCATCAAATATACCAGTTGAAAAATCAAGGTTACGACGTATGTAATTTGTATTGGTATAATCATCGCCATGAATGCTTCCGACAGTAATTCCTGCACGCAAAGAAAACTTATCTACGCGATAAGCTAGGTTTGCGCCAACGGAAAAATTTGCATGTTGAAAAGTATATACTTTATTTTCAAGATCACCGCCATAGTTCATTATGCCGGGAGAAATTTGCAGGCTCAAATCCTGAGCAATCACATAAGTATGAACAAATAGTACAACCGTACAAATTATAAGGCTTTTAAACATTTTAAAAGAAGTGCTTAATTAAATAACGCTTTAAAGCAAAAATTATTCCTTTCTTAATAAATGTATTGCATAAAAATGGTTCTTTTCAGAACCATTAGTTTTTACCGGGTGGACTGGACAATTATCAAATTTTGAACTGTCGCAAATTCAGTTGTATAGAAATTAAAGAACTATCGCTCATTGTAGCACTAAAGCATAACAAAGTATTACAACAAATGGATAAATAACAAATAACGCTTGTTTGCATCTAATCCAAACGTTAAACAGAACCGGGTTATTAATTAAATAAAAGACAAGATTTTTATAGCTTATTTTGAATTTAGTTCAATCGTTGAAGTTTGCAATCCATCGCTACTTGCTTTTAAAATAATTTTTCCTGCTTTGTGTGTTGATTTAATAACAACCATACACCTTCCCTGCCATGCTTTGC
>JAFBAF010000108.1 GCA_019247895.1 Parafilimonas sp.
AGTTTTTGCTCCGTTACTTTATTTGCACAAACAAAAACCGACACTGTAAAAGTGTGGGGTAATTGTGATGATTGTAAAGACAAGATTGAAAAAGCTGCGAAGAAAGGCGGCGCCACTTCAGCAGACTGGAACATGGATAATTTTATGCTGGTTGTAAATTATGAGCCTGGTAAAACTTCTGCTATGGATATAGAAAAATCAATTGCTTTAACCGGTTACGATACACAAGACGTAAAGGCAGATGATGCTGCTTATAAAAAACTGCCGAAATGTTGCCAGTATAAACGTGAAGATGATGCTGCAAAACAGGATTAATAAAAAATTATGTGATGTTGAAAGTTGTCACGCCGAAGTGTGGCAACTTTCTTTTTTTATGCACTTATCTTCGCAAACTAATTTTTAATGATGATGTTTTTAAAGAAAGCCTGTCGCTTTTTGCTGATCAGTTCAGTTTTTATTTCCAATCTTTCATTTGCACAAACTCCGCCTTCTTATAACAGCGCAGATATTTATCTGCAATTGAAAAAATTAAATGTGTTGGGCAGCGTGTTATATATTGCCGCACATCCTGATGATGAGAACACACGTTTGCTTGGATATTTTTCAAATGGTGAATTGTACAGAACCGGCTATATGAGTTTAACACGTGGTGATGGCGGACAAAATTTAATTGGAGATGAACAAGGCATTGAATTGGGTTTAATAAGAACGCAGGAATTGTTATCTGCAAGAAGAATTGATGGGGCAGAACAATTTTTTAGTCGTGCCTATGATTTTGGTTTTTCCAAAAGCTCTGATGAAGCATTGCGTTTATGGAACCATGATAAAATTTTAAGTGATGTAGTTTGGGTGATAAGAAAGTTTCAACCTGATGTTATCATCACACGCTTTCCCGGCGATGCGAGAGCAGGTCATGGGCATCATGCCGCTTCAGAAATTTTAGCTAAAGAAGCGTTTACAGCAGCAGCGGATCCTACAAAATTTCCTGAGCAATTACAATATGTAAAACCCTGGCAAGCCAAAAGAATTTTATGGAACACCTTCAATTTTGGCGGCAATAATACTACAAGCGATAACCAGTTTAAAATGGATATTGGCGGGTATAATACTTTGCTTGGAAAAAGTTATGGTGAGATCGCTGCTAAAAGTCGGAGCCAGCATAAAAGCCAGGGTTTTGGTGCCTCTGCACAAAGAGGGCAGTCATTTGAATATTTTGATCTGACAGCAGGCGAGCCTGTAAAAAATAATTTGTTTGATGATGTTGATACGACATGGAATCGCGTTGCTAATTCAACCGCAGTTCAGCAACAGGTGAATGAGATAATTAAAAGCTTCCAGTTTGAGCATCCGGAAAGTTCTGCTGATGCGTTGATCAGTTTGTATAAATCTCTTCAGCAATTACCAGATAGTTACTGGCGCAATAAAAAATCAGATGAAGTAAAAAATTTGATTATTGAATGCGCTGGTATTTATACAGAAGCAACAAGCAATAATGAGTTTGCTGTAAAGCAACAGAAATTTAATGTGCAGTTTTCAATCAATAAAAGACTGAACAGCAATGCGCAATTGAAAGAAGTAAAGTTGTTGAGTTTTGATTCATCTGTTAATTCAAATCTTTCAACAGACGTCAACACTAATTTTTCACAAGCATTTTTAGTTGATGACAATATGCAGGCAACGCAACCTTACTGGCTAAAATATGGATTAGATGGCATCGGAAGCTTTGCAGTGAAAGATCAACAATTAATTGGCAAGCCGCAAAACGATCCTGCATTTAATGCTTCATTTACTTTTACTATAAACGGCACAGATATAACTGTTGACAAACCTGTACAATATAAATTTACTGATCCTGTTAAAGGCGAGTTGTATGAACCTTTAATTGTTGTTGATCCTTTAAGCATTTCATTGCAACCAAATGTTATTTTAACCAACATCAAAGATGATCAGCCGATAAAAAAGGATGAAGTTTTTGCCACGATAAGATCATACATTGAATCAGTAAACACAAAATTGAGATTGTTTTTTGTGCAGGATAAAGATTCGGTTTTTATAAAAGATACAACGGTTGATCTTGTATATAATCAAACGTATGATTTCAGTTTTCCTTTATCAAAATTTTATAACAAGTTAAAAGGAGAACCATCTATTGCAGTTGAAGTAAACATCAACAATAAAGCAGAGGCTTATAATGGTGACCTGCATTCTATACAATACGATCATATCCCTTACATACACTATTATGCGACAGATAAAATTCATGTAGTAAATACTGAAGTAAAAACGGTTGGCAAACACATTGGTTATATAGTTGGAGCAGGTGACAAGATGCCACAGAGTTTGCAGCAAATGGGTTACGAGGTGAAGATTTTAAACGAGAATGATATTACTGCTTCTAACTTAAAACAATTTGATGCGATTATCACAGGCGTTCGGGCATACAACGTGCATGAGTGGCTGAGTGAAAAGTATAACGTGCTGATGAATTATATAAAAGATGGAGGCAACTTAATTGTTCAATATAATACCAACAATCAAACAGGTTCTGTTAAGGCGAACATTGGGCCGTATAATTTTACTATTGGCAGAACAAGAGTTACGGAAGAAAATGCTGATGTGCATATTTTATTGCCAAATAATCCTGCATTAAATTATCCCAACAAAATAACCGATGCTGATTTTAAGAACTGGATTCAGGAACGCAGCACATATCATGCAGAACAATTCGATGAGCACTACGAAGCGCCACTCGGCATGCATGATGTAAATGAAACTGAAAGTAACGGTGCGTTGATCATTGCAAAATATGGCAAAGGCAATTTTGTATATGCGGGTATTGTTTTCTTCAGGCAATTACCGGCCGGTGCTGAGGGCGCATATCGCTTAATGGCTAACTTAATTGCATTGCCGGGTAATAAATAATTGTGAGGTTTTATACTTCACCTATACACTGCAAGCGGTCCGGGGAATGAAATGTTGCATACCTGTTAAGTTGGAGAAATTTTGCTTTTATTTTATCGAAGATTGATAAACAGGGTATTTCAATTGCCACAGATCCATTCCGTGTAAATAGGGTAATAACTTTTCTTCTGAAGTAAAAGAGGTGTATGATAGCAATTCATTGCGTTTTGTGTTCAATTTTACCTCAATATAAAAAGTATCAAAATGCAATAACTTGTATAAATAATCACCTTCAGTTCTTTTCGCTATTTCTATGGCGTACTTATTAATGGCGTCAACCTGCTGTGTTGATTCAGGAAACTTAAATTGGCAGAGTGTCATAAGGGCAATCGTTAATGTATGATAATCCATGATCTCAATTCAACAATTGTGCTCATTTTTTTCTGAAAAAGATTTTTTGTTCACATGCTGGCGAAATATCAAATTTACCATAGTAACTCCTTTCTGCAATGGGTTTCTGCATGATTACTCTTTATATATTTTCGTATATTCAGTAATCAGCATCATGCTGCGCACAGCAAAAAATGGAGTGAATATTTAGCGGAATTTTTTATGCTCTTTCTCGCTGTTTTTTGGGTTTATTGCTGAAAATATCAGGGAAATATTTTCGAACACAAACATGCAAAAGAGATGGCAGTGTCATTGATCAATAACCTGGGGCATAATACCGCAAAAAAATAGTTCAAGTCGCAGGCTTAAAAAAATATGTAATTATGCCGACAGCGTGATGATTGGGCTCGATGAACCACATTCTGTTCGCAACGACACGCTTCTTTTAATGTATGCAACAAAAAAATTACTGCCCTATGATTTTTTTGATCCGCAAACACTTATCAACTTTATATGGAAAACAATTTTTAAGTTCTTATTGATTAAGGCGCTAAAATTCCTTATATCAACGATTCATTCAATTTTAAAAAACCGGCAAGTTTATTCAGCATCAAATTGCTTATTTTCACTTCCCAAAAACAATTGCATGGGCTACTCCCTTTTCCGCACAAAAAAAATAGATAAGATTCTGCGTGATGCCGAAGCCATGGCAGATGATCCGCATGCAGGTGCAGGGTTAAAGCGTGTACTTACGGTGCGTGATCTTACATTTTTTGGTATTGCTGCAATTATTGGTGCAGGTAGTTTTAGCAGTTTAGGTATGGCAGTTTTTTCCGGTGGTCCGGGTGTAGTGGTGTTATTTATTATTTGCGGAATTGCCTGCGGTTTTACTGCACTATGTTATTCTGAATTCGCCAGCCGCATTCCTGTTGCAGGCAGCGCATACACTTATGCTTATGCTTCTTTCGGCGAACTGTTTGCATGGATCATCGGCTGGGCATTAATTATGGAGTATTCCATTGGCAACATTTATGTAGCTTTTTCATGGAGTGATTATTTCACGAGTTTTCTGCATAGAATAAATGTTCATATTCCGGATTATCTTACCTGTAGTTATATGGAAGCGCATGGTGCAGTTATTGATGCGGCTTCTAACCAGGCAGGGCCAATAACAGATTCTACAAAAGAGTTAATTAACGCATGGAACAGTGCGCCAGTCATTGCTGGTTTACGAATTATTTTCGATCTGCCTGCACTTGTAATTAATGTGTTGATTACTTGTCTTGTTTACCGGGGTGTAAAAGAAAGCAGGAATTTTAGTAATGCAATGGTTATGTTGAAGCTTGCTATTGTGTTGCTGGTAATTTTTGTGGGTGGTTATTTAATATTTCAAAACGGGCTTACACCAAACTGGCACCCGGCAAATGAAGCAGGTATAAAATCTTTTATGCCGAACGGATTTAATGGTGTAATGGCTGCTGTGAGCGGAGTTTTTTTTGCATACATCGGCTTTGATGCAGTAAGCGTTTTGGCTGAAGAAAGTAAAAACCCTCAGCGTGATTTGCCACGCGGTATGATCTTATCATTAGTTATTTGTACAACAATTTATATTGTGCTGGCACTTGTATTAACCGGTGCCGTAGTGTATTCAAAATTTGCAAATGTTGGTGATCCGTTGGCATTTATTTTTGAGCCGGGAAACCTAAATGTTGGATGGATGCAAATGCTTGTTTCAATTTGTGCAGTTATTGCCATGACAAGCGTATTGCTGGTATTTCAAATGGGCCAGCCAAGAATTTGGATGAGCATGAGCCGCGATGGATTATTGCCGCCTGTATTCGAAAAAATTCATCCCAAATTTCAAACACCATCTTTCTCAACTATCATTACCGGTTTAATTGTTGGCATTCCTCTTTTGTTTACAGACAAAACTTTTGTGCTCGATTTTACAAGCATTGCCACATTATTTGCATTTGTGCTGGTTTGCGGCGGTGTTTTATTAATCCCAACAAAGCAAAAAACGCCTGGGAAATTTAATATGCCTTATATCAACTCAAAATTTTTATTTCCATTAATTGTTATTGCAGCCTTAATAATTGTAAGTGTTACAAATAAAAATTATGTTTCGAATCTTTTCAGAATAACAGAAGATGATGCTTCTTTGAATATTTCAACCATAATTTTCTGGTGTATTATGATCGTACTTTCTGTTGCAACATTTATTAAAAACTGGTCGCTTATCCCGTTACTTGGTTTATCAACTTGCTTGTATTTACTTACCGGAATGACAGGCAGCAACTGGGCTTGGTTTGGATCATGGTTAATACTCGGATTGATTGTTTATTTTTCTTACGGCTACAAAAAAAGCAAGCTTGCGATGATGTAACTGTTTATCGCTAACTACATTGAAAAACATGCATTTGTAGCAGATTTAACTATTAAAATAAATAAAGAGATTTTTTGCTGTAAATGTGTTTCCTTGCATCATCAAATTACGTTTAATAACCTGCAATTACCATTCAATAACTCTTTTTGTATTGCGGTAAGAATGCAAATAGCTTAGCAGGCAATTAGAACGAATTTTTAGACTGCATTTGACTGGAAGTACACCACCCCATTGAAATTATAATAATTACTTTTTAATAGGTTCATTGGCCGTTGCTAACCAATGAAGAGACCAATGAAACGAATGCCGGTATTTATCGGCATTCTTTATATTTTAGCAGTGTGAGGTGATTATTTTTTTAACCAGCTTTCGAAGAAAATTTTATATACCTGTATAGTCGCCGAAATAATAAATACAGCTCCCATAATAATATTTAAAATCCTGTGACTGGCTTTTAATTTTTTTATTAGCCAATTACCGCCATGAATATAAATTGCCTGGCCTGTTAATGTACCCAAGCCTGCACCGGCAGTGAACGCATTAAAATCAAATGCGGTGGGTTTTACAGCTCCGTTGTTAATAAAATATGTTCCCCAAAAAAACCAAAAAGGTATTTGCATCGGGTTAACAGCACTTAACATTAAACCCAATAAAAAACGATTGATCTTATTATCTATCAGCAAGCCTTTTTTTTCTGCTTCTTTTTGTAAAACCGCTTTTCTCAGGCTTAAAAACCCAAGTGTATAAAATAACACAACTGTACCCCAGCTTAAATAATTAAACAGCATTTTATTATGCATCAACCATTCGCTGCTGTTTAATGCAATTCGTAAATAAATTATCTCTACAATTGCGCCTGCCAGGCTGAAGAGCCAGGCATTTTTAATATTTTCTTCAACACCAATTTGTGTAGCAGCCACGTTTAAATTGCCTAATGGTAATTGCCCTAAAAAACTTACGCCGAATCCCGTAAACATCACAAACAGCAATTCGTTCAGCATTTTAATAAATTTTACATTTTAAATCCAGTTGTTTCATAAGCTTGGTGTTTTTGTTGGATTTCTTTAACATTTTTAAACCTTTCCAAAACGGAATGTAGGCTATTCCCTTTTTATAATTTATGCGGCCAATTTCATACATATATTTCCAGTGTGTTGCCAGAATATTTATTGCCTGTATATAAGTTAAGCCAATATCATAAATATGATTAGGCTCGGAGCCCACACCATTAAATTCAAGTATTGAAATATTTTTTCCTTGTTTCAGATCTTCAAGCGAGGTGGTTTTAATATCATAACGTCCATAATAAAAATGCTTGCTGTATTTATTTATTTTATCAACCACACATTGCAATTGCTCATCAATTTCATTTTTTAAATTAATAAATTTTGCCCCCCGGTTATGATTACCCAATTCATTCAAATAATAAATTTCATTTTCAGTAATTACTTCATTTAATCTTTCAATGTGTTTTTGTTTTTGTTCATTCGCAATCATAAAAGCTTTTGGATGTTTTTCTATTAACTGTTTTAAAGTTGATATGCCATCGCCTTTTACATACAAATATTCTTTTGCTATCAATCCTGTTATCATTCCTTTTTCTTCGTCCGGATAGCGAACATAAAAAATACTTAGTTCAAGCGGCAGCGTTATCATTTCCTGTATAACATATGTGAATGGTAGTAACGAATGATAATCTTTAAGTTGGTCTTCAGTCAGAATTTTTCTGAATAATAAACCTTTGGTTCCAACATCTGGTTTTACAGCAACAGGAAATTTTAAACCTGCATTGCACATCTTTTGAAGTACGCAATCAAATTTTTCAGCCGCGTTTATATAAATGCTTATTGGCGAAAATTATATTGGCAACTGCTGCGCCATTTATTCTTTTGTTTAGACCTCAAAACAGCTGAAATACATAGTTGGATTAACATTTGAAAAAAACCAGAAGTGGCCGCAGCGTACCCAATAGTATAACCATAAAAAACCAAAAGGGGCATAGATGATATTAAAAGGCAGGTGCTCCCAGTTAAAAAATTTTTTCAACCAATTGCTTTTAGTGCCGCAAAAATAGGATTGTGGGTTTATGCTGCAAGGGTTTGTTTGCTGATACAAGCTTGTTTGTTTTACTTTTGAAATTGTTTAAACAAATTATATGCAAATTCCGCGCATGGCAGATATGATGGCAAATGGTGAAACACCTGAAATTTTATTTTGGGTTGGATGCTCAGGCAGTTTTGATCAGCGTGCACAAAAAATTACACGTGCTTTTGCAACCATATTAAATAAGGTTGGAATTAAATATGCAATTCTTGGAAAAGAAGAAGCATGCACCGGCGATCCTGCCCGCAGGGCGGGGAATGAATTTTTATTTCAAATGATGGCGTATAACAACATCCAGGTTTTGAATGGTTATCGAATAAAAAAAATTGTAACTGCATGCCCGCATTGCTTTAATGTTTTTAAAAATGAATATCCCGAACTCGGCGGTAATTATGAAGTGATACATCACACAACATTTTTACAGCAATTGATTGATGAAGGAAGAATCAAATTAAAGGAAGGTGGCAATTTTAAAGGCAAAAAAATTACGTATCACGATAGTTGCTATCTCGGCAGAGCAAATAATATTTATGAAGCACCGCGCAAAGTTTTAGAAATATTAGATGCTGAATTAATTGAAATGAAACGCTGTAAAAGCAAAGGGCTGTGTTGTGGCGCCGGTGGTGCGCAAATGTGGAAAGAAGAAGAAAAAGGAACTACACGTGTAAATTTTGAACGCAGCGAAGAAGCAATTGAAACAGGAGCAAACATAATTGCATCTGCTTGCCCTTATTGCAATACAATGCTTACTGATGGTGTAAAGAATAAAGAAAAAGAAGATGCAATAAAAGTGATGGATATTGCTGAGTTAATTGCAGCAGATTTAGCTTAATGCATACCGCTTTCTGTAGAATATACCATCTTGCCATTTTCATCTACATAACTTGGACTATATTCAGGATTTCCTGTTCCATAATAGTTGGTTGGTGTTTTAAAAATTAATTCGCCTGAAACAGGATCAAATGCATCTATATTTGATCCGTCTCTTAAGTAAACAGTGTTGTTCATCAAAACAGGGCCATCGGTAAATGTAGTGGTTGGAAGTTTTCTCGTCCATATTTTTTTGCCATTAATTGCGTTGATGGAAACTAAATAAGATAATGCAGTATAAATTTCATTTACAAACACTCTGCCGTTATAAAAATATGGCGCAGAAAAAGTATAATTTTTAAGTTCCCAAATAGTGGAACCAGTATTTTTATTTACACAAAGTAATTCATTTTCCAAATTAATGTAAAGATGATTTCCGGCAATTAAAGGTGTTGAATGATTGAGATAAACAGTTGGTATTGCTCTTTTCCAATTTAAAGAACCATCTGCTACATTTCTTGAAAACAATGTATCTAAACTGCCGTTTAAATTATCAGTTCTTGCTGCATAAAAGAAATTATTCACATCAATGCAGGCCGCACCTGCATTAGATGAATCAACTATTTTCCATTTAGTTTTTCCTGTGGTTGCATCAACTTCATAAATATATCCCAATTCCGAAATGAAATCATATCCATTAATAACAAGTAAATTATTTGCATAAGCAGGAACTG
>JAFBAF010000140.1 GCA_019247895.1 Parafilimonas sp.
ATTTTGAAATCCATGCATTAAAATCATTCATTCCATCCGTGTTGAATTTCTTTTTCAAACTCCACCAATCATTTGCCAGAAATTTATCATCATTTTTGCGGCCACGTATTAAGCTATCATCACCAATAAAAATATTATTCAGGAACCTGAAATTTTTTCGCTGGCTTGTTTCAGAAAAACTCAATACCGCTTGTTGTGAATTATAAACGGTGTTATTGTACACATCACAGTTATAAAACTGGCTTGAATCTTTTGAACTATTCCAAACATAAATGCCTGCACGGGAATCAGAAACCAAACCATCATCAATGCTTATATTGAATCTAAACACATTATTGTACCATGGACTTGCGCCCCAATATTGAAAAATGCAATAACCGCTTCCCTGGTTTTGATACGATAAACAATATTGCACAATTGAATTCGTAACACCGCCATCCAAATCGTAGCCACCACCATCTGCAGCGCCTGGTGAAGTTTTATTTTTATAAGAAAGACAATGTTGGATGATTACACTATCTGCTTCATAAGCCCAGATGCCAACAGGACCGTTGCCGATGCGGGGCATATCCCAGCCATTATTTGTTGCCATGCAATGATCAATTAAAACATTGGTGGAATGGCCAACAACAATTCCATTGCCGCTGTGGTTATCCAGGTTCGTTGGGTCGCCGGGATTGTTTACCGCAGTGCAGTTTGCAATGCTAATATTGCGTGAACCACGTTTGTTACTGAAATCACCTTCAACACCAATGCCGGCAGCGCCATTATCATGCGCAGAAATATTGTTAAGTTTTGTGTTCACGCAATTATATAATTGCAACCCGGATTTCTGAAATCCGCTTACATCAATATTTTCAATATTAATATTGTTACAATCGCTGATAAGAAGACCGGGTTTTGTGTTTCCGCTTTTCCTGCCTGAACCTTCACAAATAATATTTTGAACATTAATAAAAGATGACTGATAAATTGACATCGAAGTTCCATTACCGGCATTAATTATTGCATGGCCATTGCCGTACGATGTAATTGTGATAGGCTTTTCAGTAGTTGCATTTGCCGTAAGAACAATACTGTCATTAAAAACTTCATTTCCCTTTAAAAGAATTGAATCGCCGGCATTTAAACGAAGAATGCTAATAATTGAAAGTGTTTTGAACGGATGATTGATTGAGCCATCGTTGGTATCATTGCCGGCATTACTGAAATAATAAGAAGTTCTTTTTAAAGAAATCTGTTGATTTGTAACAGGCGGGATTGTTTTATTGCACGATGATAAGATCATACAAAACACAAAACAGAAATTATAATAACTATATACCAACATAATTTTTTATTAGCAAACCTGCACTGCGTGTATGTTTAGCAACGCTGCAAGTTTTTTTATTTTATCCGCAATGTGCCCAACACCAATTGCACAATGATGTGCAGGTCCGTGGCTATTTTGTTCTACCATAAATTTTTTTGCTCCACGCGAAAATTTATAACGACTATTGGTATTGCCAATTTCAAATATTGGCCCTTTTACCGATTCACCTTCTGCATACAACAAAATAATTTTACCATCTTTTTGATGAACAACAGAAAGCAGTGTAACATTTCCATTCCTAACAGACATTTCAACAGAAAAGCTTTACCAACTTTACCTTAAATTTAATAAAGAAAATATCGTTGGCAATATAAAAGGCATCACAAAGTTACTCTTGCAAAATAGTTATAAATACCAGTTATTTAAAAAATAATTGTATAAATGACAATTATTAATTTTTTAGCAATGAAAAGACGATCGTTTGTAAAAACCACTGCCCTGGGAGCAACAGCATTATCTTTATCGAAATGGATTGATGCCCCAACTGTAAAAAATAATGATTCAGCGTTTCTTAAACTCATTTGCAACAGTCAATTTCCTCAATTTGATTTTTTTTCAATTGATTCATTAGGAAAAAATATGTTGCAGCAAAATGTTGCTTTGAAGCCTGATGCAATAATTACGCAGATGAAATATTATGTGAACTTATCAAATAATTCAACACAATATTTTTTATATGATAGAAAGGAGAATACAACACCGGCATGGGAAATAATTCAAAAACAAAAAACGATTACTATAATTTCTAATTATCATGAAAACGATGAACAATCGTTTTTATTCAATATAAGTCAATACGCAAATCACGCAACATTATTAGGTATTATTGAAGGCAATGAACAAAAAGTGAATTTGCCTGCTATATTGCATTTTCCTGACATGGGCACAATGCGTGTTACCTGCCGTGTTACTGATCAAAAAGTTGATTATGATGCAAAGCGTTTTATTGATCATCCTTATGTAAGAATTAATTTACCGGCGGCTACAAAATCAAACCCAACTATTGAATACAATTTTGAAGTTGTAACCATTCATCCTGGTGTAAAAGGAATAGAAAATGATTCGCGTTATGATTGCTTTCGCAGGAATTTTATAAGCATATTTCAACTTAATCCTTTCTTAAAAATTCTTGCCAATAATTCTGCAAGTGATGCATGTGCTTTCACTTTGTATGAATATGCAGAGGTGGCTTTACATACGCCAAATCTTGTTAATGATTTGTATGCAATGGATTTAATAAAAATGACGCTTGACCGTTATCTCAACGGTACAAAAGGTTATGGAATGTTGGGCTATGATTACGATAAAACATGGGACATTCCTGAATCTGATACAACATGCAACACGTTAGATACTTATCCTTCTTTATTAATCAGCGCATGTAATTATGCAATTAGTACAAATGATAAAACATGGTTCGCAGAAAATTATTTAAAGCTGAAAGTTTGGATAGATAAAATACTGAAAACAGATTTCGATAATGATGGTTTATTTGAATTTTGTTTGAGTGGTAACACCGGAAGCTGGAAAGGTGATCCATCTATGCGACCAGCAAATTGGTGGGACACGATTGGCTTTGGACATAAAGATGCATATTCAAATGCACTGGCTTATTATGCATTGACATTGCTCGAGCAAGCGCATGCAAAATTTGATATGCATGATGAAGCTGCATTGTACAAATCAAAAGCAGATCAGTTAAAAAATATCTACACAAAAACTTTTTACAATGATGCAACAGGCATTCTTGCAGGATGGAAAAGTACTGACGGCAAATTGCACGACTACTGGTTTGTGTTTGTAAATGCAGTTGCAATTTGTTATGATTTAGTTGAAACATCTTTGGCAAATTCCATCATGGATAAAATTTTAGCGAAAATGAAAGAAGTTGGTTTTACAAATTTTGAACTGGGATTGCCGGGCAATTTAATTCCTGTTATTCGTGCCGATTATACTGATCTGAAACCTGAAGTTGGCGGTGGAAAACGTGAAGATAATTTGGATGGATTTCAAATTTATGAGAACGGCGGCGCAACGGCCTGCTTTACGTATTTCACCATTCGTGCTTTGCAAAAATTGGGAAGAAAACAAGATGCTGATATGATCTTATTGCCATTGCTTAAAAGCATGAGTGAAGGCGGTTTCCAGGGAAAATGTGCAGACAATGGAAGAACAAAAGATTGGAAAACATGGACGGGTGAATGCTGGGGTTACGAAGGATTTTTAGTTGATAATTATATGTTTTTATTGTGTGTGTTAGAACAATAATTTGTTGGCCGGCTACAGTAACAATGGCATCACGGTTGTGTCACTCACTTGTGCTGTATAAATTTGTTCAGCAATGAACTTTATAGCTTCTTCAAATAAGGTTGAATAGCATTAAACCAACGTTCAGCCATTATCTTCTCTCCTTTTGTATTTGGATGAATATCATCAAACATATCAACTGATGGATCAACGCCTGTATATTGATCAACAATAATTATTGGCGATTGAGTTGTTGAATATTCTTTTGCATAAACAACAATTTGATTATTTAAGTAGATGATCGCATGGTGATAAGTTGTATCGTTATTACATAATTTTTTATCACTCCATTGCGCTCCAAGTGGCGGAATTTGTGCAAGAAAAATTTTTACATGTTTATTCTTTTCGCGCAACAAAGCAACTATAACGTTTAAGTTGCCGAACATGTCAGATGGTTTTCTGCATTGAAAAACATCATTCGTTCCTAATTCAATTAGAACTATATCTGGTGTGTAAGTTTTTATCCATTCATGCAAATTTCCTTTTAAAGAATCCCATGATGGCGGCTTTAAAATATCTTCAAATGTCCAGCCGCTATGACCTTCATTATCCATATCAAAATCGGGAATGGGAACATCACTTCCCATGTGATGCTTGCTCCATGAGCCAATGAAATCGAAATTATAATTGCCTGCATGCATTATTTGCCAGAGATCACGACGATAACTGTTAAATGTATCAACACCGTTCGTTATTGAGTTGCCCAAACACAAAATATTCGTTGTTTGTTTATCATACACTGTAAGCATAAATGGCTGATGTGCTGTATCTGTTTTTGTATAAGCAATAATATCAACAGCATATTGGCCAACTTTATTTGTTTTGCCCGAAATGCTGCGCGTGCCTGCATTCCAGCTTAGCCATGTTGGCAGATTATTTACAGTGTAACTAATATTATTATTTGCAGAATCAAAAGCATTAGGCTGATAATAATAATTAGTGTTAACAGCAACCCGTAAAATTTCTTTTGATGTAAAATAAACACTGTCTGTTTGTGCTTCCGCATTTATATAAATCAAACTCAAGAAAAGTAATAATAAGTTTTTTTGCATAAATATGAATTGCTTGTAAAACTAAGAAGCAGTAAACAGATTGCTCTGCTTACTGCTTATGTCCTGCTTGAATTTATCACCCTTTTTAGTATCCCGGATTTTGAACAAGGTTATGGTTTAAACCAGTTTCCTTTAACGGAATCGGGAAGTACTCATTTTTATTTGTTGTGAACGAAACCCCTTTTAAATGGTCAATTCTTGTTTGTTCTGTTTGAAAATATTTATTCATGTAATCGCCAACAATTCCCCAACGAACCAAATCAAAAAAGCGATGACCTTCCAATGCAAGCTCGAGGCGTGTTTCAAAGCGTACAGCATTACGCGCAAAATCCTGGTTCGTCCATGCTGACTTATATGTATCAACAAAATAATTTGCAGAAGGGTAACCACTTGAATAATCTATATCAACAGTGCAGCTATTTTTTGCTCTTTCTCTTACACGATTTACCAATGCTCTTGCTTTTTCAAGACTACCAACTTCCACTTCACACTCTGCAGTCCACAACAACACTTCTGCATAACGAATAATGCTATAGTTTACAGAACTGCCTGCACCACCTGCTGCATAAAAATTATTTCCACCAATGCCATAATCCTGGCTAAGCATATAAACATTTTTCATTGGCAGATAAGGTCCGCCAATTAACTGTCCCGATGGACCACCGGCCCAATCCTGTCCCGGGTTAACACCATAATCAAGATAAGGAACACCGGCTCTTCCAATTGACCAATCAAGACGTGGGTCGACTGTGCCCTGGTATGGAACAAAACCTGAATAAGAAGCTATGCCCATATCGTTTGTCATGTTAGTAATGTTTGATGTATCATTACCGGAAGCATCTAACATTGGCAAGCCATCAACATCAGTTTTAAATGCATTTACTAAATTAAAGGTTGGACGTTTCCAATATCCATAATATGGATCGGGGCCATAATACAAATTAGGCACATTGCCGGTTTCACCTAAATCACTATTATATCCATAACTATTATCGTCAACAGAAAATTGAATTTGAAAAACCGACTCCTTATTGTTTTCTTTTGAAGCATCAAAATTGTCGTGAAAACAATCAACCAAATCATAAGGCACACCCGCAGAATTTTTTCCGTTTGCCATAACAGTGTTTAATAATGCTAAAGCAGAATCATATTTATGCTGAAACATATAACACTTAGCAAGATAGCAAGCGGCAGCCCACTTGTTTACGCGACCCACCTGCGCTTGTGTTTCAGCAAGATTATCGTATGCAAAGCGAAAATCAGCTTCAATGTTTGGCCAAATGTCAACGTTATTGGAAACAGAACCGAATGAAGCATTTTCTACAACATTCTCATCAACATAAGGTACATTGTTCCACATTATTTTTGCATTGAAGTGATAGTGCCCGCGCAGAAATCTTGCTTCTGCTATAGCTTCTGTTTTAGCATCATCAGGCATGTCAGTTGTATGAGATGCAGCAATCAATACACTATTACATCTGGAAACACCATCATAGTCTGTTGTCCACTGGTCTTCCATGTAGCCTGTAGCTGGTGTTGTTTTAAATTGTTCAATCGAAGAAACATCTGGCAGTGTGGAAGGGCCGCCGGTGTATGCATCGCCTGCAGTTACATCACCATACACCCAATATGTACCTGATGTACTCCACCAGCCACTGTTTGTTGAAATACCTGTAAGATCATGATAAGCACCAACCAATAAACTTTGAACGCCATTACTATTATAAAATGCTTCAATACTTTGCTGGCCTTGTGGTGCAACGTTTAAGAAATCTTTTTTACATGAGTTTGCAATTAACATCAGCGTTAATATGGCAAAACAATATTTGTATTTCATATAATATTATTAGAAGATTATAAATTGAAGTTTATACCAAACAATAATTTTTGAGCATTTGGATAAGCATTGCCAAAGTCAATTCCTAATGTGCCGGGGTTGCCATTGTTCACTTCGGGATCAAGGCCGCTATATTTTGTAATTGTTATTAAATTAAATCCCTGCACATATACTCTTAATCCTTTAAACGCTTTTGTTTTTGGAAATGTATAACCAAACTGTACTGTTTTCAAACGCACATAACTTCCGTTCTCAACAAAAAAGCTTGATGGTATGGCATCATAGTTTGAATTGATGGCATCCTGTGTATAAACAGGAAGCTTTGCATTTGTGTTTTCAGGTGACCATGTATCTAATGATCTTGCATCAAGATAGCCGGGCCATTGTGTAAATGATCGCCAGTAATTAAATATTTTATTCCCGACGACACCCTGTATAAAAATTCCAAAATCAAAGTTTTTATAATAGAGATCAAGATTATAACCAAATGAAAATTTCGGATTTGGATTACCTAAAAAAGTTTGATCGTATTCATTAATCACTCCATCCGGTTTTCCGTCTGGGCCTGAAATATCTTTAAATTTAAAATGACCGGCTGCATTATCTGCAGTAAGGCCCGGTTGTGTTACCCCATATTTCGTGTAGTCATCTCCGCTTTGAAAAATGCCTTCTTGTATATAACCATAAAACTCCGAAACAGGATGACCAACCTGGCTGCGTGTGAGATTGTAATGTGTTGGTGCGAATATGGCAAGATCAATATGATCCGTTGAATCACCATTTATAAAATCAACATTGCTTTTGTAAGCAGATATATTGAAATTCATATCATAACCTAACTTGCTTTTTCCACTTTTAAATCCTACTTCCAATTCAATTCCTTTATTGGTAAAGCTCATGATATTTTCGTAAGGCGGAGACGCAGCTCCTGCAGTACCAGGAGATGGTGGCTGATAAAGAAGATCACTTGTTTTTCTGTTGTACCAGTTAAAGCTTGCAGTGAGCCTGTTGTTTATAAATGCTGCATCAAAACCAATGTTAGTTGTATTGTTAGATTCCCAATGTATATGCGGATTGCCTAATTGCGAACCATAAGCACCCACCACCTGGCTAATATTTGTTCCGGCTAAATCATAACCACCATAAATATTATCATTTTGACGATACAATGTATTTGCCGCCTGCGGTGGTATGGCATTGTTTCCTGCTTTGCCCCACGATGCTCTCAACTTTAGGTCACTTATCCATTTCATATCTTCCATAAACTTTTCTTCTGAAATGCGCCAACCAGCACTTGCAGCCGGAAACGTTCCGTAATGACTGAGGCCGCCAAAAACTGAGGAGCCATCATGCCGTAAAGTTCCTGATAAAAGATATTTGTCCATCAACGAATATGTAACATTACCAAATGTTGAAACAGATGTTGCCTTGTCGCCGCCACCACTCGGAGGAAAATTCGGGTCTAACACACCTGAACCAACATATTGAAAATCCGGAGAGCCTGAAATAAGATTGGTCATCACAATTCCATTATATCTTGAAGTATATTCATTGGCTTCATAAGCAACAAAAGCTGAAATTTTATGAATTGAATTTATAGTGATGTTATAAGCCAGCTTATTCGTCCATCTCCAATCGGTATAATAAGAACTTCCTTCATAGTAATAAGTAGTGTGGCTTGGAATAGGCTCCTGCGGAAACGAATCAACAAATGAATGATATTGATTAGGTATAAATTGTACACCAATCTTTGAATTCAGCGTAAGATTTTTGTAAGGTTCAACTTCTATGTAAGCAGAACCAATAATAGCTTCTGTATAATTTTTTGAATCATCTGCATGAAGCCGGCTTGTTAGCGGATTACTGCCACCCATAATTGCTGAAACACCATTTGTGCCTGACGTATTTCCTGCAATATCATAAGCAGGCATTAATGGAGAGATAGCATAAATATCTGTAATGTTATTGTGAAAATCACCTTGATTATTGTCTTCGTTACTGGTGCTTATTGTATTGTTTGTTGTGTAAGCAAATTCAAAGTTCTCGCCTAATCGCAGCCAGGATTTTATTTTGAAATCGGTGTTTGCACGAAATGATAATCTTTTAAAATAAGAATTAATCAGCGATCCATTATCACCAAGATAGCCAAATGAAATTGCGTAGTTGCCTTTATCAGATGCACCACTTAATGATAATTGATGATTTTGCGTGAATGCTGGATTAAAAACAGTATTCCACCAATTAGTACCTTGCTTATTCGCCTTTAAAATACGATAGGTTGAAAAATTATATAAGGACGGGTCGGCCCTCGGATCACCTGCAGCAACACCTAAATTTGGTGTTGGTCCTTCAACAATATAATCAGGTAAAACTGGCTTTGTGCCGCTTCCATAAAAACTCCCATAAGGAAAACTTTGACCGCTGTTTACATAAGACTGATATAATGCATCAGCCTGTTGCTGTGGTGTAACCATGGTGGGAAATTTTCTTGGCAATTCCTCCCCGAAGTAAGTCGAATATTCTAATTGCGGCTCACCCCTTTTGCCACTTTTTGTGGTAATAACAATTACACCGTTAGAACCTGCAGATCCATATAAAGTAGTAAGAGACGGATCTTTTAAAATAGTGATGCTTTCAATATCGTTTGGATTTAATAAAGCTGCAATATTCTGGCTTCCTACAGAACCTCCTATTCTCACCTGCACGCCATCAATTACATAAAGCGGGTCATTGTTTCCGAGAGAACCAACGCCACGAATTCTTATCACGGCAGGATTTCCTGGGCCACCCTGGTCATCAACATTTACACCAGCCACACGGCCTTGCAAAGCGGTTGTTACATCCGCTACCGGCGTTTTTGCAATCACATCTGCCGAAACTGTTGAAGCAGCACCTGTAACATCCCTTTTTGATTGACGTGAATAGCCCGTTACCACTACATCACTTAATACGTTATTTGATGTAAGTGAAACATTTAAAGTTTGGCTTGATATAATTTTTATTTCCTTACTCTCATACCCGGCATAAGAAAATATTAATGTGCCGGGTTGTTTAATAGTGAACAGGAAGGTGCCCTTATTGTCGGCAGTTGTTCCATTTATTGTTCCTTTTAAAGTTACAGAAGCACCAGCCAAAGGTGTTCCCTTATCATCTGTAACTGTTCCATTAACCTGGATGGAGTTTTGTGCTACAGCTATCATACATGCAAGGGAAAACATGCACGTATTAAGCAATCTTTTTGAGACCAACTTCTTCAGGCGAACTGCAGCCGGTCTGGTAATCGACTTATTCTTTTTCATAAAGCAGTATTAATTTACAATCGTTACTAATAAAATGTAATTGTCAATAATACATTTAATCAAATGTATAGCTATTTTTATTTAATAAGTGTTTTTTTTACACTTATTAAATAATTATATGCAACTTTATTTATTGCCCGATTTTCGCCGTGAATGATGCCAGTCGGAAATGATTGTAATGGAAAGTTTTATATAAAGAATTTCATGTTTGCATTTGACTTACATCATAGTTGTATTAATAAATAATAGTGCATTATATTGCATAACCTGATTCGTTTTAAAAATTCTTTAGTTTGCTGCTTCCAAAGATTGATTGAACCATCTTCATTTCTTTTTTGCATGTCCTAATAAAATTCATTGGCAGGTTTGTTCTTGGCTTCAGGCATCTTCCTTTGATTGGTGTGATAATCTTATACTTGGTTGTAAAATGTTTACTAAATGGGACAAGTGAGTGGAATACGGGGAAATTGTTATCTGAAAAATTTGGTCGCATTATGCAGAGAAAGCATTTCGATTAATAGTAACGACACTTCCATAAGTAAATCAAAAAAACTTGAACAGGCTATCCTGCATCAACAATCGCCTGTGAAATTTCTCAACTAACAATTCATTCTGCAACTTGAGGAAGAACAGGTTTGCTGAGAGGTGACTGATTAATATCTACTATTCAAACATTTAATAAAGCAACAAGATCGTTGCTTTCTTTTTATTTATTTCGTTTGTAAACCATCACCGCAAAAGTGTTTGGCAATATCTTTTTATTATCGTCAAACTTTGCCGCACTGAAATAAATGTTTCCTGTCTGTTTATCAAAAGCCATTGTTTTGGCTTTGTATGTTGTAGTTAATGTTTGCATAACTTCATAATCATCTGCAGAATTTTGCTTAATAACTGTTGCAGTTCCATCGCCATTGCTACAAAAAATAAGTTTATTATCATCATCATATTTTACAGCATCTACGCCAGCGCCGATAGGCAGCGTGGCAATTATTTTTCCTGTATTAATGTCTACCACACTCATACCCTTATTTCCACGGCATACCGTAAATGCTCTTTTATTATCTAAGTCCAACGCTAATCCTGTTGGGCCTTCACATGGAGCAAGCGGAAATGTTTTTATTACTTTAAAACTTTTAGAATCGATTACTGCAAGGCTGCTTTTATCTTCAAGGTTATCGTAAATCAATCCATTGCCATCTGGCACTGCAAATTCCGGTGCTCCACCTAAATCAATTGTTGCAATTTCTTTTAACTTATTTACATCAATCACACATGCAGCATTAGCATCACCGCAAAAAACAAAAACATTTTTCGAAAACGGGTCATACATAATTCCATCAGCGTCCTCTTTACTTAGCGGTATAATCGCTATCGTTTTAAATGTCTTTAAATTAAACACAATAACTGCTTTTCCTTTTCCATCGCTTATAAAACCTTTGTTTACGTCATTCACAACTGCAACTCCATGAATTCCTTTCATTCCTGTAACAGAGTCAATAACTTGTTCTGTATTCAAATCAATTATGTCAAGCACCGTTCCGTGCGAAACAAACAAATGCCGGTTCACTTCGTCCATTGAAATGTAATCGTAACTGCCGTTACCTGGAATTGGAATCGATTTATAAAAAGTATAAATTGAATCTTGCGCTGAAATATATTGTGCGATGATTGACAGGAGAAAAACAAGCGTTATATTTCTAAATAGATACATATTATTTGGTTTTATTGATCAACAAAAGTTTGTTAAGGTAGTATGATTTTACATCAGTCCAGTTATAATACGGATATGATTTTGTAATAAGCGGCAAGGCAACTTCTTTTTCATTTAGCAATACTTTTATAAGATAGTTGTTTCCATTGAAGTATAAAATCCATTCAATGTTTGCACTCATAGGGATGATTTCACTGGCTTTCCATGTTTCGTAAAAATGATATACAGAATTGCTCGATGTGGATGCGCCTGGAATTTCCATAAGTGTTGCCAATGGCGAAATGGCTTCTGCATGTGTAAAACGTAAAACAGCATTATAATTTTTATGCGCAATTGCACTGTCTGTTGTTTTAATTAAATTGTTTAGTAAAGGTGACGCAATAGTTACCTGTATGCCGTTTATATCTTCTGCGGGACCTTTTTCATAAAAATCAGAAGCACTGTTTAACTGATCAAGCCATTGCAGATCTTTAGCAGAAAATATTTTATTAAACAAATCGATAGCTTCTGGATAGGTTGATTTGAATTCTATTGCTGCATCATACATAGAAGCGAATATTTCGTAAAGAGATGTAATGAATGTAACCGCATTGATTTGTCGCTTTTCATTATTTGCTTTTAAATTGTTCCCACTATTAAAATAATTTAGAAATCTCTTTGTAAAAATTTTGCTGCAAACATTTTCTGTAACTTCAGTTGTACGACTATCTTGTGTTAATGAATCAATATGTTTTTTGATTAAAGCGCTTGAAACATAACTTTTATATGGTTTCGATAAATCATAAAATCTTAAAGTGCTATCAACTTTCGCAGGAAAGATTATTGATGTGAAAGCAGCAGTATCATAACCTTTTAATCCTGATAAAAACTCATGTGCGCTTTGTTGAGTGCGTAACTTTTCCGTCATCTCAACAAGTAATTTTCCATTATTAAAAACAGTCGGATTTTCCACTTGTAATCTTTGTGCAATACCATGTTGTTCTTGCACACCAAGCATTGTTATATCGCCATACTTGTCTTTTTCAATATTTGCATACAACTGCATCAATTTATACAAAGTCAAACCATCCGAAGTTAATGCATGCGCATTTTTGCCCTGTTCCAAAATTGCTATTTCCAAGGTATCCTTATCTGCGGATGTTTGGAATCTTGCACCGTGTCTTCCAACATAATTTATAAATACAGGACTATAACCTTGCGGCGGCGCTGTATAGTTTTTTTGTTGTGGCTGATAAGGCGTTTTAGTGTTAAGATAAAGTTGTGCGTTGGAGGACAGTGCACAAGCAAGAAACAAGAATAAAAAAGATTGATGTTTAATTATCTTCAAGCGATGTGTAAAGAATTTAAAGCGAACACAGAAACATTCGTTCTGTGTTCGCTTTTATTATTAATGTTGATTTGATTTTGCCGGATCAGAAGTGTATGCACCTAAATCTGCATTATAAGCCATATTTCCTTTTCCAAGAGCAGGAGAGCCGCTCTGCAAATGAAAATCGTTTGCAGTAGAGGCCCCGTTAGGTGCGGCAAATGTTCTGTCAAATGATTTGAACATTGGATCATTTACACCAACTGCTGTTGAAATTAAATCAGTTGATTGCGGCTTACCTACACCATCGCCGGGATAAAAATTGCTTCTTAAATTAATTGAAACGTTCGGAGTAACAGTTGTGTCAGTATAAGTATCAGCAGTCGCATAAAACAAGTTATTGCCATACTTTGTGTGCATAGTGTCAGCATCTGTAAATATTTCAAGTCCCTGGTAATTATTCACCATAATGTTGTTGTAAATATTTGCTTTTGCATTCAAACCAATAGAAATACCTCTGCCTGGTTCAGCCGCACCCCTTCTCCAACCATTGCTTACTAATGTGTTGTTATAAACATCAACGGAAGTTTGCGGAAACGGAACCACATCATCAGTTTCTAACTTAATACCTGAACCGGCCTGACTGTATACAACATTGTAAGCAATTGTACCGGTTGTACCCAATTTAATGTTTATAGCTTCTCCATCTGTACTGCCTGAAGCAAGAATTGTATTTCTTAAGATATTAATCTTCGCACCATTTTGACAACGAATAATATCATCCTGCCCATTAGTAAACCATGAATCTTCAATATCAACATTAATGGGTGCAGCAACAAATAAAGATTTGCGCGGACCACCCGCAGGGTCTGGTCCCCCAGTATTAAAAATTTTCACCCATTTAATAATTACACTTTGCGCACTATCGCATTGAAAACCGCCCCAGGAGCCTGGCGTGTTAGCATTAGAATTAAATGATACAGGGCTTTGTGCTGTACCTTCTAAATTTAAAACACCCTGCACTGTTATTTGCGCATTGTTTTTTACAATAACAGTAACCCCTTGTTGCGAAGCAAGTGTGTCGCCAGCTTTTATAGTAAGATCTCCGGTTATTGTATAAGTGTTGCCAGTTGTTAAAGTGCCTTTTACAAAGCCAGAGATATCGCCTGGTGCAATTGGATTAGATGGTGGTACGGTTGGCGTAATTACCGTCGTATTATCGGACTTAGAGCAGGATGCAAACATTAACGATGATAACAAACCAAGCAGCAGAAAAATTTTTGTAGTGTTCATAATTGTTGTTTAAAATTTAATTGTTATAGCGTATGCCTAAAAGAAATTCAGCCTCAAATACATCTTTGCCTACAATGAGTGTATTTATTTTATAGTAAGTAGGTGTATTTAATAGATTATTGAATTTTCCGAAAGCAGTAAAGTGCTTTTTAAATCCATAGTCAATTGATGCAGATAAAAAAGATTGTGGCTGCTGGTAATAATCATAACCATAAATTGGATAAACCTGATCAAGTGTTTTACCTAAATACTGATAAGCAACCTGCGCATACAATTTTCTTTTTTCATTATTATAAAACACAGAAAGATTAATTGTGTTATTCGTTTGACCTTGCATTGGTCGTTTCTGCAGTTTATCATACGTAGTTTGCAATTGCAAATCGGTGTAAGACTTTATAGAATAAATTTTTGAATAGATATACGTGTAATTGCCACTTACACCAAAATTTCCAAAGCTTTTAATATAAGCCACCTCACCACCATAAACCGTTGCGGTGCCTAAGTTAACCGGTTGGTAAGTAGTGCCATCAACGTAAGCAAATTCAATTGGATCTTGAATGTGTTTATAGAATCCGCCAATAAATAATTGATCCTCTCTATGCGGATATAGTTCGTAACGTACATCAAAATTATCTGCAATGGAATGTTTTAAATCGGGATTACCTTCTTCATTGTGCGCTGAACTTGAACCTAAAATTGTATAAGGAACCAGCTCATAATAATTAGGCCTTGATATAGATTTAAAATAAGATGCCCGTATATTGGTTTTATCGTTGAATTTATATTTAAGCATAATGCTGGGCAGCACATCTGTATAGGTTTTTTTAACGCCGTTTATATTGCCCGGATGGAATGTGTTAATTGAAAAATCCTGATCCGTATTTTCTACACGTACGCCACCGAAAACATCAAACTTCGCTGATGAGATCTTTGCTTCAACAAAACCCGCTGAAACATTTTCATGCGCATGATAATTGTTTATATCATAATCATAAGTACCGCCCGGATTGTATACTATCCATTGCGCATCATAGATATTTGTATAAACCTGCTTTACACCATTACTTGCTGTTGTTGGTTTTAAGTCGTATTCATCCTGAAGATTGAATCGCTGCTTGTGCCTGTATAAACCACCCGCTTTTACATCAACAAAAATTTTTCGCCACGTTGTTTTATACGTGATGTTGGCAAGTGCGCTATAATCTTCATCATTATTATGCTGCCATATTCTTGTGATGTCATCAAAATAATCAGGCGTTGTAACGAAAGAATATGGACCATTTATATCATTAGTTGAATGAACGGTATCAATTTTTTTATTTACAGCAAGGTCAGCTCTGTCAGGCGATCTTTTTGATGCAAATGAAAAAACGCCAGCCCAATCAAAAAGAAAATGATCAGACAAAATATGCGTTCCTTCGAGCTTTAAATTTTCTAAAAATTGTTTGTTAGTGATAGATGTATAATCGGTTGTAACAGGCCCGGTGCCTGGCACTGTTCTTCCACCATTTCCACCCTTGATTGCAGTGTCGATACTTGTGCGTGCTTGTTCAAGATAACTGTACAAAAACAAGTTGTTAAGCGTGATTTTATTTTTTGAACTGATATTGTAATCGGCATGTGCAGTTAGGCCATTATTTAGTTGTCGTGTTGAAAATTCTCTATTAGCAATATCACTTATTGCAGGTATTGCTAAATAAACATCAGGCACAACTGAAGCCAAATACGAGTTGGTTCCATAGTACTGGTTTTGAAAGCTTTCACTTAAAATAATACCAGCACGATTTTTCATAAAACGTTTGCCGTAGGTAATGTTTGCCGTGCCGGTTGGCAGTGCTGATTTTTGTTTAAAGTCAAGATTGGATCGGCTGAAATCCTCCGGCTGTGCTGTATAATTACTGCCAAAACGTTCGTTTAAACTTTTTTGCTGAATATCATTTGTTGAAAAATAAATGTATTTTCTGTCTAACAAAATTTTGCTATAACCTAAAGATCCTGATACAATAAATGTTGTTGTGTCTGGTGCATCTTTCATTACAAGATTTACAGTTCCGCCAATTGCATCACCTTCCATTTCAGGCAGCAAGGATTTGCTTATTTCTATTTTTTGCAACAAATCCGATGGTACTACATCCAATGAAACATACCTGGATTTTTCGTCGGGGCTTGTAATTTTTACTCCGTTGACTAAAGTATTATTATACCTGGGTTCAAGGCCTCTCACAATAGCGTATGCCTCATCTGCACCTGAATTTTTTTGCAGTGTAACGCCGCTCATTCTTTGCAAAACATTGGCAGCGTTAATATCAGGCAAATGTTGTATGACCTGTGCAGAAATTATGTTGACAATATTGTTAGCATGTTTCTCTCTTAACCTTGATGATGATTCAAGTTCTCCATTCACCGAGGTAAAAACGTTTACATTTTGCAGTGTTGAAGTAGCCGGTGCCAAAAAAATATTTAGCGAGATATTTTTTGTATCAACATCAATTAGCTGTGTGAAACTTTCATAACCGATAAATTGGATACCAAGTATATAAGTTCCTTGATCAATAGAAGTAAAAACAAAATCACCATTTATGCCGCTGACAGTTTTGTAATTATTTTTTTTATTGTGCAATGTAACTATAGCGCCAGGTAGTTTCTCTTTCGAACTGCTATCGGTGATTATGCCTTTTATATTAACCTGCGCAATTAGTTGCGTACCATAAAAGCATATAGCTATAAAAGAAATTATTAAATGCTTCACGTAATTCATTTCTGCTGCAAATATTCATGATAGCTAAGCGCATTTTTTCCAGTTTATAAAGACTTAATAAAGTAGTAATAATTTTGTAATAATTGCATAATATTCGAATGACATAACTACAAAATTTCTTCAAATTTTGTTTTATAAATTATACATGGAAGGCAGTGGATACGGATCATAAATTTTCAACGCTAACCTAACTTTGGTAATAGCTTTTTTGTAGGCTTGAATATTATATTGCATTGCTAAATCATTAAAGCCGATTTTGTACAATGCCTTTTTCTACTTAATAATTTCTTCATAAGGTAGCAATACATATTTACAAATGCAAGCGGTTGCGATTTAATTGTGACTTACATCTTACTATCAATCAGAACTAATCACGTATCGAAAATAACCTGATCAACATTTCATAAATTACTCATTGTTTATCTCCTAAATCCTATGAGATAAATGATGAGAGTGGGTAAAATGCGGTAAAGTGTAAAAATTACAAAGCCCGCAAATCATTGATTTGCGGGCTTTAAGTAAAAGTTAATTAAAATGTCTGTCGGGTGGACTGGATTCGAACCAGCGACCCCTTGCACCCCATGCAAATACGCTACCGGACTGCGCCACCACCCGAAAAATATTTATTACTTTTAATTATTTATGTCAACGCCTGCAAATGTAAAGGCTTTTGATAAATTCAATTTATATTTGCCAAATTTTGCCGCTTCAAATGAAGATTTTACTGCAGCAGGTTAAGATTGCAGATCCACATTCTCGTTACAACGGAAATATAAAAGATATTTTAATTGTTGATGGTGTTATTAAAGCTATCGGCGATAATATAAGCGATGAATCTGCACAAATATTTAAACAGGAAAATGCAATTGTTTCTCCCGGCTGGGTCGATATTTTTTCACATGCCTGCGATCCGGGTTATGAATTCAGAGAAACATTAGAAACCTGCGCAGATGCAGCTGCTGCCGGTGGTTTCACTCAAATATTTACATTGCCCGATACAAATGCTGTAATTGATAATAAAATACAGGTTGAATATGTAAAGCAAAAATCAAATAATCTAAAAATACAAGTACATCCAATTGGAAGCATCACAAAAAATAAAGAAGGAAAAGAACTGGCAGAAATGTATGATATGCATCAAAGCGGTGCCATTGCCTTTTCTGATAGTTTGCAACCATTGCAGTATGCAGGTTTATTATTGAAAGGTTTGCAATACGTAAAATCTTTTAATGGTGTTCTTATTCAAATTCCGCAGGATAAAAGTATTAACCCTTCAGGCTTAATGAATGAAGGAATTATCTCAACGCAACTTGGATTGCCCGGCGTTCCTGCAATTGCCGAAGAGTTAATTATTGCAAGAGATATTGAGCTGGCTAAATATACCGATTCAGCATTGCATTTTACAGGGATCAGCACAGCGACATCTGTTAAACTTATTAAAGAAGCAAAAGAAAAAGGATTGAAAATTACCTGTTCGGTTACACCTTATCATTTATTTTTTTGTGATGAGAACCTGCAATCATATAACACCAATTTGAAAGTAAATCCGCCTTTGCGTGACCGTGAAAATATGATGGCTTTGCGTGGTGCAGTTACAGAAGGAATTATTGATTGCATTGCATCACATCATTTACCGCAGGACTGGGATGACAAAACATGTGAATTTGAATATGCAAAATTTGGAATGATTGGTTTGCAAACTGCTTATGCTGCTGTAAAAACTATTTTACCGGATTTACCAAATGAACAGATTGCAAACTTGTTTTCATTAAATGCAAGAAAGATTTTTAAATTAAATGATGCATCCATTAAAGAAGGTAATAACGCAGAACTTTCAATGTTCGGTAATGAAGAATTTGTATTGCAGAAAGGAGATATAAAAAGCAAATCACATAACTCTGCATTTTTAAATATTGCTTTGCAGGGAAATGTGATCGGAATTCTATCAAAAGGAAATTTAATTTTAAATAAATAGTAATTTATGGAAACAAAAGTTACATCACCACAAGTAAAAGGCCTTATCATTTCACTTGTATTAATTGTGTATGGTCTCATTATATATTTTGTTGACCACATGAATCACCCGCAACTTTCATATGTACAGTATGTATTTTTTCTTGCAGGAATAATTTGGGCTTGTATCAGCTATTCAAATCAGATGAATGCAAATGTTACTTTTGGAAATTTATTTGCGCATGGCTTTAAAACAACCGCTGTAATCACTGTTATTGTTTTAATTTATACGATTCTTGCTTTTAATGTTTTATTTCCTGATATGGTAGATAAAAGCATAGAAATTTCAAGGCAAAAAATGGAAGCTGATGGAAAGGTACCAGACGAACAAATTGATAAATCATTACAAATGATGAAAGATCATTTTACTTTATTTGCAGTTGTTGGAATTATAATTGGCTTTGCTATAATTGGAGCCATCAGCTCTTTAATAGGTGCAGCAGTCGCAAAGAAAAAACCGCAGGACCCATTCGGTAATCAAGCAATACAATAATGGATCTATCAATAGTTATTCCTTTATATAATGAAGATGAATCGTTGCCGGAACTGAGCCATTGGATTGTTCGTGTAATGAACGCAAACAATTATTCGTATGAAGTAATTATGATTGACGATGGCAGCACAGATAATAGCTGGGATGTAATCGAGAGAATCAGTGCCGCCAATTCCAATTTTAAAGGAATAAAATTTCAGCGTAATTATGGAAAGTCTGCCGCATTAAATGAGGGTTTTAAAGCAGCTAAAGGCGATGTTGTTATAACGATGGATGCGGACATGCAGGATTCACCTGATGAAATTCCTGAATTGCGCAGAATGATTCGCGAAGACAATTATGATATGGTAAGCGGCTGGA
>JAFBAF010000309.1 GCA_019247895.1 Parafilimonas sp.
GATTTCAAAATATAATATTGAACAATTAAATGATAAAACAGTTGGTTTAAATGTATTGCCTTCATTTAAAAATGCGGACGACACAACATTTATGAATGTAACTAATATTACTGATTTCGACAGCTATAAAATAATTGGCTCATCACCTGTAATGCAAGCGGGTATCGATTTACAGAATTTGTTTAATATAAATATTGGCGATAAAGATTTTAATGGCCGACCGGTCAACAAAAAATATTTAGGTGCTTGCACAAATCAATAATATCAGTTTATGCAACGAAGAAACTTTATAAAAAATACTGCTGCAGCAAGTATTGCTGTTCATCCTTTCATTAAAAAAATCAGGCAGAACTTTTCTTCGCTTTCATTCAATAATAAATTAAATGGACCGCCAAAACCTGTTTTTGTTTATAACGATTGGTCGTCGTATGATGAACTTTCAGATAACATTCCGCTTACAGAGGAACTTGCAATGAAAGAACTTAATGAAGTAGTACGGCTGAAAAAAAATGGCGTGTTGATTGATTATTATTTAATGGATGCATTTTGGTTTGATAAAGATGGCGGCTATCGCACATGGCATAAGCAACATTGGCCAAACGGAGCGGATAATTGGCTGCGCTCATGCAAGCAAAATAATATTCTGCCAGGCATGTGGTTCTCTACAAATCTTATTTCAGGTGGCGGGAATATTTTTTTAAACATGATTCCTGAATGGCAAACTTCAGCAGCAACAGATGCGGGTTTGTTATGTTTGTTTGAAGGAAATTATTTGTCGCACTTGCAAGGTTCTTTGCAGTTGTGGTATGATAAAGGTGTTCGTTTATTCAAATTTGATTTTGCATATTTTGAAGCAGCAACGCCACATGCAAAAGCAACATTCTCCAAAAATGAAATTGTTGAAAAAAATAAAGTAGCATTCATGCAAATGCTGCAAAGTTTTCGTGCAAGAAATAAAGATGTTTTAATTGTTGGTTACAATGGCTTCGGCGGCGTACTGGAAAATACTTTTACTCAATTTACAAAAACAGTTGATCCACGCTGGCTCGATGTATTTGACACGTTATATAGTGGTGACCCACGTTTTTCTGATGTGCCGATGATGAATATCTGGCGTTCTGAAGATACATATCATGATCATCAAAACAGGCAATTTCAATTTAATGGTTTGCCAATGCGCCGTATTGATAGCTGCGCATTTATGAACGGTGTTACCGGCACTTGTTACAGTCGTAAAATGAATTGCTGGAAAGGTGAATTGATCCTGGATCTTGCACGTGGCGGATGGATGAATGTGTATCATGGTAACATGGAATTAGTCACAAATGATGATGCAAAATGGTTTGCGAAAGCGCAGCAATTGTTTCATCATTTTCAAAAATTAAATACGATAACTTCTTTCGGTGGTCTTCCCGGAAAAGCGGAATTATACGGGTTCAAAGCTGAAGATAAAAATGGTGTTGTTTGTACCGTTGTAAATCCTTCACAGCAAACAGCAACACTAACAATGCCGGTTGAAAATACTAATCAATCAAAATTGTTGTATGCTGATGGCGGCTTCACGCCTGTTATAAAAAACCACACAATCACTTTAGGCGCAGAACAATTAGCCGTTGTTGGTTTTAATTTTTATGCTGATGATAAATATGATTTAGGCAGAGATGAGACCATTCATATTCCGCAAAGCATAATGAAAATCAGCGTTCAATTTTCTCCGACAAAAGATAACAGGATAGAGTGCACGATGAATAATTTATCTGCAGATAATTTGCGAATTATTGTACAACAGTACAGCAGCGATGGAAATCCTTATCGCACATGGGCGGGTGCACCGCCAAATGGAACGAAAATGGACCAGGTAATTAAAATAACTGTAACGCAAAACAACAACGAAATCGTAACAAAAAAAGAATACGATAAAATGATATGGAGTGGTTTATCATGGGGCGTTGTTGAAGTTGAACCTTCATCTGTTGATAAATCAAAGCCACTATTTATTGAATGCAGCACAACAGAAAAATTACCAATGACATTAAAGGCTGATGTGTATGCGGTGAAGTATTAAAGTAAAAAATTCAAAAATTAAAATCAATAATTGATTACATGAAAAAAATTATTGCAGTAATCATTTGCATTTTTAGTATAACATTTTGTTTCGCACAAAGAACACTTTTGTTTGATGACGCCTGGAAATTTTATCGCGGCGATACAACAAATGCAGAGCAAATAAATTTTGATGACAACAACTGGCGGCAAGTTGATTTGCCACATGACTTTAGCATTGAAGATTTGCCCGGCACGAATTCTCCATTCAATCCGGATGTTGTAAATGGCGTAAGCATTGGTTTTACAACTGGTGGCATCGGTTGGTATCGCAAAACATTTGCGCTGTCATCAACACAAGAAAACAAAAAAGTTATTATACAGTTTGATGGTGTATACATGAATGCAGATGTTTGGCTAAATGGTGAACATCTCGGTAATCATCCTTATGGTTACACAAGTTTTTATTATAACATTGGTGATAAAATAAAATGGAACGATAAAAATATTATTGCGGTGCAGGTGAAAAATGTTGGTGCAACAAGCCGTTGGTATGCAGGCTCAGGAATAAACCGTCATGTGTGGATGGAATTCTTTGATCCGATTCATATAGCACAATGGGGGACAAGTATCACCACGCCACAAGTAAATGCTTTATCAGCCACAATCAATATCAAAACAAAATTGCTGAACGAAACAAATACATCATCAACCATAACTGTTATCAATAAAATATTAAATGCAAAAAATGTTGAAGTTGCACGAACAACATCAAAACAAAACATTGCAGCAAACAGCGATTATGATTTTAATAATGATGCAATTGTAAAATCACCTGCATTATGGTCAGTTGAAAATCCGAATTTATATAAATTGGTAAGCGAAGTTTATGTTGATGAAAAGTTATCAGACCGCACTGAAACAAAATTCGGTATTCGTAAACTTTCTTTTAGCGCATTAACAGGTTTTATGCTGAATGATAAACCAATGAAATTAAAAGGCGCATGTTTTCATATTGATAACGGTCCGCTTGGTGCAAGGTCGTTTGATCGCGCAGAAATTCGTCGCGTTTCTCTATTAAAAGCAAGCGGTTATAATGCGATTCGATGTTCGCATAATCCGCCGGCGCCCGGGTTCCTGAATGCGTGTGATAGTTTAGGTATGCTTGTTATTGATGAAGCATTTGATATGTGGACTGAAGCAAAAAACATGGAGGATTATCATTTATACTTTAAAAATTGGTGGCAAAAAGATTTGCAAAGTATGTTGCTGCGTGATAAAAATCATCCTTCAATAATTATGTGGAGTATTGGCAATGAAATTAAAGGCATGAATAAGCCTGAAATTGCAGACACTGCAAAATTACTCGCGGATTATGTGCGTTCAATTGATAGTACGAGACCTGTTACTGCAGCAGTGAATGATGTGAATAATCAAAAGGATGCATTTTTCTCTGCGCTTGATGTTTGCGGTTATAATTATGCAGTTGATAAATATGAAAGCGACCACGAACGCAAACCGCAACGCATCATGTTTGCAACAGAATCTTATCCTTTAACGCAATTTGATTATTGGATAGGTGTAATTGATCATGCGTGGGTGATTGGTGATTTTGTTTGGACGGGCTGGGATTATATTGGCGAAGCAAGCATTGGCTGGCGTGGATATGAGCAGGAGAAAAGTTTTTATCCATGGAATTTAGCTTTTTGCGGCGATATTGATATCTGCGGATGGAAACGGCCACAATCTTTTTATCGCGATGCACTTTGGAAAAAGAATCAACTTTCCATTTTTGTAAAACCATTGCAACCTTCATTTCCTGTTAATGAAAAAAAACAAACATGGAGCATTTGGAATTGGGATGATGTTGTTGAAGACTGGAACTGGAAAGGCAAAGAAGACTCGGTGTTTGAAGTAAATGTTTATTCATCCTGCGATCAAGTGGAATTATTTTTAAATGGAAAATCGCTTGGTAAAAAATCTACTAATCGCTTAACAAAATTCATGGCTGTATATAATGTGCCATATAAAACAGGAGAATTAAAAGCGATTGGTTATTCAAATGGAAAACAAGTAAACACAGCTGTTTTAAAAACTGCTGATGAATCAACACAAATAAAATTAAGCGCAGACAGAAATAGCATTAATGCTGACAATGAGGATCTAAGTTATGTTACTGTTGAATTGCTTGATGCAAATGGTGTGAGAAACCCCAAAGCAGAAAACTTAATTAATTTTACAATTGAAGGCGAAGGAACAATTGCAGGCGTTGGAAATGCTAATCCAATAAGTTTGGAAAGTTATCAACAACCGATGCGCAAAGCATGGCAGGGAAGGTGTATGGTTGTTATTAAATCAACACACAAAGCAGGAAAAATTATTTTAAAAGCAAGTAGCGATGGATTGCAAACTTCAACGATTGAACTAAATTCAAAATAAGCTATAAAAATCTTG
>JAFBAF010000234.1 GCA_019247895.1 Parafilimonas sp.
ACCTTTGTTTGAATCAATATCTCAAATTCCTTCTGATCCGAATTACTACGATGCCAATTATTATTATGGTTATATCGCTTTTTCAGACAAAAATTATGCGCAGGCTTTAACCTCATTTCAGATAATTGAAAAGCAGCCAACTTACCAGCCGATCATTCCTTATTATATTTCTGAGATTTATTACTATCGCGGCGAAAAAGATAAGGCTTTAGAATATGCCGAAAATGCTTTGCAAAGCAATAATCAATATTACGATTTACAGACGCGTGAACTGGTTGGGCATATCTATTTTGAAAGAGGAAATTACAAAAAAGCGTTGCCTTATTTGGAAAAATATGTAAGTAATACTCAGAAAGTGAGTCGTGAAGATCTATATGAATTATCATACTGTTATTATGATGCGGAACAATATAAAAAAGCAGCTGATGGCTTTAAAGAGTTAGGCGGAAAACAAGACACAATTGCGCAAAACGCTATGTATCTATTGGGCGATTCTTATTTGAAATTGGGCAATAAACCCGGCGCAAGAAATGCCTTTTTGTTTTGCGCACTGAATAGTACCGATAAACAACAAAAAGAAGTTTCAAAGTTTAATTATGGAAAATTATCTGTTGAATTAGGTTACACAGATGTTGCATTAACTGAGCTGAAAAATTTTATTTCAACCTACCCGAATTCTGAATATACAAATGAAGCAAAAGAATTACTGGTAAACGTTTTATCAAACACCAATAATTACGAAGATGCTTTGAATTTGATACAAACCTTGCCAACACAAAGTGACATTGTTAAAAAGGCTTACCCCAAAATTTTATATGGAAGAGCAGTTGAATTAATAAACGATCAGCAAATTGCCAAAGCGGATGATTTACTAAATACTTTATTCAATATACCATACAACGAATCATATATAACCTACGCTAATTTTTGGAAAGGTGAAATTGGTTACAGAAATAATAATTATGATTCTGCTGTTTATTATTTGTTAGCCTATTTTAAAAGCCCGGCTAGTTATGGAGAAGTAAATGCGATGCATGCGCATTATACTTTGGGTTATGCTTATTTACGACAGGAAGATTATGATGATGCGTTAAAAAATTTCGAGCAGGTTACAACTTCAGTTAACAGTAATTCACAAGCATTACAAGTTGATGCTTATTTGCGCGAAGCGGATTGTTACTTCATGAAGAAACAATTGAGCAAAGCTTTGCAGATGTATGAAACTGTTATCAACGACCAATTGCCATCAGCAGATTATGCATTGTATCAGAAAGCCGTTATTGCCGGAGCAAACGGACAATATGCTCAAAAAGTTTCACTATTGCAATCTGTTCAAAACCGTTATCCATCTTCAACATTGGTTGCAGATGCAAATATGGAAGTGGCGAATACTTATCTCGCAAACGAACAATACGACCAGGCAATTAAACCTTTGAATGGAATTCTTGCCAGTAAGAATGATGCGTTTAAACCGCAGGCTTATTTAAAGCTGGGCGTGAGTTATTTTAATTTAAAAGATAATCAAAACGCTTTAAGCAATTTTCAAAAACTCATTTCAACTTATCCAAATTCTCCTGAAGCGGATGAAGCAGTTGAATATGTGCGTGACATTTTTATTGATACACAAAGGCCGGACGATTTTGTTGCTTTCATGCAAAAAAGCGGGAAGCCTGTGAGCTACTCAGAACAAGATTCAATAACATTCATAACTGCGCAATCAGCCTACAACAATCGTTCTTATGATGCGGCTTTGCAAGGCTTCAATAACTATCTCTCAAAATTCCCGAACGGAAAATATTTTGTTGATGCCAACTACATGACGGCTGATATTTATAATACAAGAAAAGATTTCCCTCACGCCATTACTTACTACAATACAGTTGCTAAAAATGCACCGAACAGTTATGCCGAACAAAGTTTGTTGCAGGCAGCACGAATTGCTTATTTCGAGTTGAAAGATTATAAACAGGCAGAACAAGATTTTAATCAATTAAAAACTATTGCAACAACGCCTGAAAATAAATTAGAAAGCGAAAGAGGTTTGTTACGTTGTCAATATAAACTGAATGAATTAAATGATGCACTTGCTAATGCGCAAGACTTGTTGCAGCAAAAAGATATTGCATCAGATGATAAAGCAATGGCAAATTTGATTATTGCAAAAAATTATCAAAACAATAATCAATTGGATGAAGCAAGCGGTGCTTATAAAAATGTTGTAAACACCGGCAAGAGTGAATATTCAGCGGAAGCACGTTATCATATTGCTGAAATTTTATTCCTGCAAAACAGTTTGAAGGATGCAGAAAAAGCAGGGTTTGATGTTATCAACAAAGCTGGCAGTTATGATTACTGGATAACAAAAGCATATATCCTTTTAGGTGATATTTATTTAAAGGAACAGGATTATTTTAATGCAGAAGCCACATTGAGAAGCGTTGTAGCAAATGCATCAGATGCAACATTAAAACAGGAAGCGCAGCAAAAACTGGATGCAGTGCTCGCAGAAAAAGATAAGAACAGTAAAGTAGTTCAACAGTAATCAACAAACGAATTATTAGCATGAAATATATAATAGCACTTATAATTTTAGTTTCTGTTTCGCACGTCTCGTTTGCACAACGCAAGCAAAACAAAAAACAGAAGCAAACAACAGCCCAGCAGGAACAAAAATCTTCATCAGACACAGCTTTACCGCCAAGAACGGTTGTTGTAACATCTGCATTTGCGCCAACATTAAAAACAACATCGAAAATAAATTTCAGTGCAGCTACACCGTTGCCTGATTCCACAAGACCAACGTTAGAATACAACATTCCTGTTCAAAATCTTTCTTTCGCATATCGTTCGCCGGAATTAAAAGCAATGGCAGAAAATATTGATTCAACAGTGCACTGGAATAATACAAGTTATCTTAAAGCTGGTTATGGAAATTATTCAACGCCCTATTTACAGGCTGGTTTATCATTTGGTGATGGTGTAACTTCTGTCGTAAATGTAATCGGTAAATATACTTCATCCAATGGCGGATTGCCTTACCAGGATTACAGTAAAATGCATTTGGAAGGCATTGGAATTTTCAGCACACTGAATAATAAAAATGAATGGAGTGCGAATGCATTTTTTGATAACAGTACACAATATTTGTACGGTTATCAACCGGATTCATTAAAGTTTTCAAAAGAAGATTTGAAGCAAAGCTTTACAACTTTTGGTGCAAAGCTTGGATTACGCAACAAAACGAATAATGCTTATGGCATTAATTATAATCCAAATCTTGCGATAAATATTTTTTCAGATAATCACAGCGGAAAAGAAAATACATTGGTGTTTGATCTGCCGGTTTCGAAATCTATTACCACAATGCTTGATTTCAATGTTGGTCTTGCCGGAAGTGTAAGCAGTTACAGAACAGATTCGGTTAGTATCGACAATACAATTTATTATGTTGATCCTTCACTTGCTTTTAAAACACCGAACGTAAAAATTGTTGCCGGCTTCACTCCTTCCTGGGACAACAGTAATTTTCATTTGCTTCCAAACTTTACCGCAGATGCTAAATTGAACGACGAAAGATTTATTTTACAGGCAGGCTGGATTGGTTATTATAACAAAACAACGTATGAAGCTTTGGCGAATTACAATCCTTTCATACAACAACCAACTGTTTTAAATAATTCTTTGGTGAAAGAAGAATATGCAGGTTTTAAAGGCAGCGCCGGAGACCATTTTACATACAACGCAAGAGTTTCATTTTTAAAAATTAATAACCAGCCGTTGTTTGTAAATGATACAATTACTGGCAAAACTTTTAATACAGTTTATGAGCCTTCGTTAAATGATCTTCGCATTCACGGCGAAGCAGGTTATACCGTTGCTGAACAATTTTCAATATTGGCGGGCGTAACTTTCAATCAATACAGTAATTTAACTGTGAACGATAAAGCGTATGGATTAATTCCTGTTGAGTTTACCGGTTCAATTCGTTACCAGGGAATAAAAGATCTTTTATTAAAAGCAGATATGTTTTCATGGAGATCAATTCCGTACAGAACAAAAGATGGAGGCCATAAAACACTCGATCCTGCCTTTGATCTGAATGCCGGCGCTGAATTTGCATTTATGCCGCAGTGGAAAGCGTGGTTGCAATTCAATAACATTTTCAACAATAAATATGAAAGATGGAATCAATATCCGGTTCTTGGCTTTAATATGCTGATTGGAGTTGTATATTCGTTCGGCGAATTAAAGACTAAGTAATGTATAATGCGATAAGAAAATTTTTTGCTTTACATCATCATATTTCTTTGCCGGGAATCGGAAGTTTTTTAGTGGAAACACAACCTGCACAACTTGATTTTACCAACCGCAGCATTTCATCTGCAAAAAACAGAATTGTATTTAATAATGATAAGTTGCCGCCTGAAAAAAAGTTTTATGAATTTCTTGCGCATGAACTTAAAGTTGATGAAGTACAAGCTATTCGCAATTTTACAGATTATACAACAAAATTGCATGACGACCTGAATAAAGATCACACTTTATATTTTAAAGGTATCGGCACATTAACCAGGCAAACATCTCACGCAATTAATTTTCAGCCCGAAGAAATGCTTGATTATTCTCCTTCACTCACTGCAGAAAGG
>JAFBAF010000084.1 GCA_019247895.1 Parafilimonas sp.
CGGTGCCAACAATTGATGTGAATACATTAATTACAAATATTGAAAAAGATTCGGCTAAATTATTCGCCGATGATATTACAACAGAAAAACTGGAAACATTGGAAGATGATATTACCAATGCTTTTAAAAGTATAGTACCTGTACTTGAAAAAGCAAAACGTGACAGTATTCTTGAATGGGGGAAATTTAAAGATGGCGAAGTTGCACATTTATTAAAGATTCCTGCATTTAGCCGGTTACATTTAAATGTTGGTGGCGGAGAAAATATCATCAATGCTTTTGAAAAAAAACACGGCCCAAGCTGGCGAATGATTGTTGAGTTAACTGATGATATAAATGCTTATGGTATTTATCCCGGCGGCCAAAGCGGAAATCCTGGCAGTAAATATTACGATGATTTTATTGATACCTGGGCTTCAAACAAATACTATCGCATTCGGTTGTTTAATCAACAAATCATCGCGTCACAAAAAAATAATTTAGGCAGAATGAGTTTTTCAAAATAAAAATCACAAATAAAAAAATTGATTTGAAATAAAATTATTTAATCATTTTTGAAGTTTTACCAAACATGAAATTTGTTGTTGTTGTTTTATTAACTGCATTACTCGGATACGCGGCACCATTGTATTTTACATGGTGGAGCTTTGCTGTTTGTTCATTTATAATTGCCTTGTTCATTCATCAAAAGCCCTTTGTTGCTTTTATTGCAACCTTTCTCGGTTTGTTTTTATTGTGGGTAATTATGGAAATGATCATTGATAATGCAAACAATCATTTATTGTCTCAAAAAATTGCAACGTTATTACCATTGCAAGATTCCTCTGCATTATTAATTTTAATTACTGCTTTAATTGGAGGTTTAATTTCCGGTTTTGCAGGTTTAACCGCAAGTCTTGCAAGAAAACCTGTTCGTTAATTATTGTTTAGATACATCTTTGCAAAAAAATTTCTGGCAAAAATTCTTGATATCATTCCTTATAAAATTTTACCTGCGCAAATGGGCGGGCAAAAAGGCATTGCTTTTTTTTGTAAATATCTTGGTGAACAAAATGAATTGATAACAGTTTCAGTAAAAGATAATAAAACAGAACTTGCTGAAACGTACCGCATGATCCCTCTATTCAGCAAAAAAAGAATAAGATACCTTTCTCCTTTTTATGTATTTCAAATAAAGAAAATACTCAGGCAAAAAAATATTAAAAACGTAATTACCGAGCATCCTTATATGGCTTGGATGGGTTGGTGGTTGCGAAAAAGTTTAAACGTAAAATGGTTTGTGCATTCGCATAATATAGAATTTGAACGTTTCAGAACATTAAATAAATCGTGGTATAAACTACTAAAGGTTTACGAAAAATGGAGTTACAAAAATGCAGATGCAGTTTTCTTTAAAACAAATGAAGACGTTGATTTTGCAGTGAACAATAATATGGTAAAAAAGGAAAATGCCGTACTTGTTCCTTTTGGCGTTGAAATAAAAGAAATGCCTTCAGACCGTTTAATACAAAAAAGAAAAATTTGTGCTCAATTCAATATCCCCGAAAACACAACGCTGATTCTTTTTAATGGCGCATTAGATTATAAACCAAATGCAGATGCATTGTCATTCATCTTAGAGAAGATAAATCCACTTCTTTTAAATGATTTATCTTTTAATTACCGCATAATAATTTGCGGCAGAGGTTTACCAGCAGCGTTCAATGATCTTAAAGATTATCATGATAAAAACATTATTTATGCAGGTTTTGTTGGCGATGTGATTGCATATTTTAAAGCAGCAGACATTTTTTTAAACCCTGTAGTAAGAGGTGGTGGTGTAAAAACAAAAGTTGTTGAAGCAATCGGTTTTGGTACAACAGTAATTTCGTGTGAAACTGGTGCCGCAGGTATTGAGCTATCGGTTTGTGATCAAAAAATAAAAGTTGTGCCTGATAACGATGAAAAAGAATTCGTTTCTGCAATTTACCAGTGTAAAGATCAACATCAGCGAACACCTTTGTCATACTATGAATATTATTATTGGGGACACATTGTAAAAAAACTGCAGCATTTCTTTAAAGATTAGGGATTCACTAAGTTTTTAAGAATTTTCGCCTATTTGCTTCAAAAATCAATAATTACCATATTTTCGCATTTATATGTTACACAGTTAGCCATTCTTCCTGAACGTTTCCTGTAAATGTTTTCGGTTTTTGGATTTCTGTCTCATTTTTAATAACTAAATTTTTTTTATGAACATTTATGTAGGAAACTTAAACTGGAGTTTGACCAGCGATGACCTTTACAACATGTTCACCCCGTATGGTGAAGTTGTTTCGGCAAAAATTATCACTGATAAATTTAACAACAACCGCAGCAAGGGCTTTGGTTTTGTTGAGATGAGTGATGATGAGGCTGCACGCCAGGCGATCAGCAGTTTGCATGACACTGAATTATCAGGCAGAAAGATTATCGTAAACGAATCTGCACCTCGTAAAGAAGGTGA
>JAFBAF010000252.1 GCA_019247895.1 Parafilimonas sp.
ACTTTCTATACAAGGCGCATTGAACAGTGCGATTCAAATCATTCAAAGCAAAGAGACCTTAAAAGATTTATACTTCTCTATCAACAACGAAACATTGCCAGATTCTTTGCAACAACAAATGCTTTCTAACAACACAAGCATCAAAGAAATTCCGTTATCAAACAACAATGAAAAAGTTATTTTGAATGCGACGCAACATAATGTTCCTGCATGGACAATCTTTGCTATGTTCTTTGTTGTGATGAGTTTAGGCAGCAGCATTGTTCGAGAAAAATTAAGTGGCAGTTCGATCCGGTTAAAAACCTTACCCACAAATTATTTCATTGCGTTGCTATCAAAACAAATTACTTACTTAATCGTAACTTTTTTACAAGCTCTTGTTATCTTCTTAATCGGTATTTATTTGTTTCCTTTAATTGGTTTACCAGCATTGCATTTACCACATGATATTTTGGGTTTGATCATTGTTACACTTGTTTGCGGTTGGTGTGCAGTAAGCTATGCAATGTGCGTTGGCATCTTCGCAAACACACAGGAACAAGCGAATGCGTTTGGTGCCGTTTCTATCGTAATATTATCCATCATCGGCGGTTTAATGGTGCCGGGTTTTATCATGCCAGCATCATTCAAATCAATCATGTCCATCTCGCCATTACATTGGTGTTTGCAGGCGTATTATGGTTTGTTTTTAGAAGGCGGAAGTTTGAAAGATGTCAGCACAAATATTTTATCTTTATTAACCATCACGATAGTTTTGCAAGCAATAGCTTTGCTTGAATTGAAACGTAAAAAATTGATGTAAATGGAAAATACAGCACTCAAAGAAAAATTGAAACAACAGATCATAGAACATTTAAATCTTACAGATTTAAAACCTGAAGATATAAAAGATAATGAAGAATTATTTGGTGGTGGACTTGGTCTTGATTCAATTGATTCACTTGAACTGATCGTATTATTAAACCGCGAATACGGCATTACCATTAAAGACCCGAAAGAAGGCAGAAAAGTATTGGTTGATATCAATACAATGGCTGATTATATTGGGCAGAACCGCACTAAATAATTTTATAAGTTGCTTTCATTTTGCAACAAACAACATCTTTGTTATTTAAAATTTTTGCATTTACGTTTATCTGTTGTATTTCATTCAAACCATATTGAAGCATAAATTTTACTTCTGCGTTTTGTGCCGGGTCAATCATTGATGAGAACTTGATATCATCTGCTTTTAGCAATTGTAATTTTTGATTCCGGAAATTTTCAACAATTTCCTTCACCATCTGCATCATACAAACACCCGGCAAAACGGGTTGTTTAGGAAAGTGCCCTGTAAAGATTTCATGCTCTGCATTCAGCTTAGCAACTGCTTCAATAAACTTATTTCCCCCGGTTATGTTTTTTATACTATATAAATCATCTTTCAGCATATATCATTAAAATAATTCAACACTCCATGTTCTTTGCCAGCTTTGGTTTGCAGCAAGTTTATTAATGCCTTCTTTATGTATTAATTGTTGGTCATGACGAATATTATCAGCGATGCCGCACCATGGTTCAAGACAAACAAATGGCGCATCTACCGCAGCCCATATACCAAAAAAAGGAAAGCCATCAAACTTAAAATTTAAACCATGTTCATCCATCTCTGAATATAATTTGATCTCATTGCTTCTTATGTGTTTTAAAACGATAGCATCAGAATAAAATAATGAATGTTGCAACTGGAGTGATTTGTTGTTTAAGCGTATTTGGTCGGTAGAGTTGCTGATCAGCCCTTTGTGTAAAAGACAACGCGTTAATATTTCATCGTTATTGAACTTCAACAAGTAATTACTATACTTTAAGTTTTTTACCAGCGGAACATTAAAAGCAGGATGGCCGCCAACAGAAAAATACAACGTATCGTCACCGGTATTTTTTACAACATAACTGCAAAAGAGCATTGCATTATTTATTGCATATTCAACGCTGAAAGTAAATTTAAAAGGATAGACTGCTGAACTTCTCTCATCGGCATGCAAAACAAATGTTGCTGATTGCGCCGTTGTTTGCTCAATATTAAATTGACTGTCTCTTGCAAAACCATGCCTTGATAATTTATAAGCCTTGCTGTTATAAAAAAATTCTCCATTTTTTAATTCTCCAACAACAGGAAATAAAACCGGGGAACGCTTATTCCAGAATCTTGCATCTCCCTGCCATAAATATTCTATGTTGTTGGAGAATATACTTTGAAGTTCAGCGCCTTTTTCATTTATAACAACACCAAGTTTATCATTTGCGATCTTTATCATTATGCAAATGTAAAAATGACTATTGCAATAAGAAAGTATTATCTATAGGTTACTACAAGCTTTGGTCTTCTTTCAGGAACATAATAATTGGATGAGGAAAATTGCATGCATTTATATATTTGCTCAATCGCCATTCTAAACATGAAACCATAATTTGCTGAAGGATTAGCAACCATTTTAGCAACCATAGGCGTTACATCAACATTTGCATCGTAATTCCATTGTGAAGTTGAAATTGGTATAACTACTGCATCTTCTCTTGTAACTCCTGGTTGCGTTGGCCATGTAACTGTTTTTGAATCCCAGTTTTGAGTAACACGCAAAACAGTCATGCTGTTATCTTCATGATAAGGCGAACCTTTATAAACTGAATTACCTGCAGGAAGATGCGGGCTGTTTTCAACGCCATACATATATAATCTTGCAGAAATAACGGTGGCTTTGGCAGGTATTGCGGATAAGCCTTTGAACTCAATTAACGAACGGCCTGTGATTGGAACGCCGCCGCTTGTCCATGCATAAGCTGCGGTTATTGCTACCGTATCCCAGTTCCAGTTTGTAATTACAGGGTCATTTCTTTTCCAGGTAAGCCATGTATCGTAACCATCTTGCGGCCCTGGTTGTAATACCAATGTTTTTACACTTTTGTTATCGAATTATCATGTGTAGATGCGCTGACGGGCTTTGCCTTTTGCGTTGCTTCTTTTGTACATGCCTGCATTAAAAAACAAATTGTAAACAGAAATAATAAAGAACGGAATAAAATAGTTTTCATGGTAATCTTTTGATGAAAGTAATGAATGAATTCCAATATTAAATTCATTTGTAAGCGATTACTTTCATATATGCTTTAGCGTTTATAATTATATTTGTTGTGTAAAACGCTTATGCTTATGAAAACGTTCGCCTTTATTTGTTCTGCACTATTTTCAATGTCAATAAGCATTTCATGCAATAAGGAAGATGCCATAAAACCTTTAACTGCATCTGCTCATTCAAACAGCATACAAGGGCATTTTATTGGTGAACATTTTGGCGGCGGAACTGTGGTTTATCTTAATAAGACAAAGAACCACGGCGTTATTGCAGCGAATGAAGATTTTGAAGAAGCAGCAACATGGTCGTCAAAAAATACTTTGAACGGTGCATTATCTGCAGGCATCGGAACCGGCACTGCCAATACCAATCATATTTATAAAACTCAGGGGCGCCCTCAATTTGAAGAAGAGTATGCGGCGCTACAATGTATTAACTTAATTGAGAACGGTTACAGCGATTGGTGTTTACCATCAAAAGATGATTTGAATGAACTGTATTTGCATAAAGACGTAATAAGTAATCTTAAACCTTTCGCATATTGGAGCTCAACAGAGGTTGATACAGCTACGGCATGGTTTCAAAACCTGGGTAGCGGAGCGCAAGTACAACAATTAAAAACTTCGGGTTATGCGGTAAGAGCTGTGAGGTATTTTTAGATTTAATCACTCTTCTGCTACCCATTTTTTTCAATTCCAATTCACTTAATCTAAAACCCTTCGATCGGCCGGGTATGAAAGCAGAAAAATTTATTAGTGAAGCTTTCTACACCACCTTCATCCGTATTGATGGCTACTTTTTTCCAATATCTAAAATGTTTTAATCCCATCGATGCATCTTGCACCCAGGCGCCGGCACTAAAATTTTTTTACAGGCATTTCTAATACTATAAAAATGTATATTGTCATAATCATTTTATCAACTTCACCTGTTGCAATAAACCCCGCAACAAAATCAGGAATATTTAATTTTTCGAAGCATAGAAATTTGTTTGAATGATGGAGACAAATTCCTGCCAGTTAAAAAAGTTGTTACGAATCATCCTTATATTACAGGCCGATAATTTTAATACATTTATAAAATGAAAAAACTTAACTACTGCTTTATCGCTTTTTTCGTCATGATTGTTTCCTGTAACAATAATCAGCAAAACACTGAATCTCAACAAACCGGTTTACCTATCAGGGGAACATGGAAATTAATTTCAGGAACTTTAATTGAAAAAAATGATACGACTGTTACAGACTATACAACCGGAAAATCGTTTATTAAAATAATTAATGATACACATTTTGCTTTCTTAGGCCATGACCTGGATAAGGGAAAGGATTCAGCAAATAAATTCTTCACTTCCGGCGGCGGTGTTTATGAGTTGCATGATAGTTCTTATACCGAGCATCTTGAATATTGCGATGCAAGGGAATGGGAAGGCAATTCATTTTCATTTACAATTTCAATAAATAATGATACACTTGTTCAGCGTGGTATAGAAAAAGTTGACAGTATTAACGTTAACAGAATAAACATTGAAAAATATGCCCGCATGAAAGATTAAACAAAGAAAATAAGCGGTAAACCTTACATATCATTAATAATTTTTTTATAGCTTGTTACAACACCTTTTATTAACGATGAACTAAAGCCCTGGTGTTCCATTTCATTCAAACCTGCAATGGTACAGCCTTTGGGCGTTGTTACTTTATCAATTTCCTGTTCAGGATGTGTATGTTTTGTAAGCAATAATTCCGCAGCACCTTTAACTGTTTGCGCTGCGATTAAAGAAGCTGTTTTTGCATCGAAACCGATCTCAATCCCACCCTGAATATTTGCGCGTATATAACGCATGGCATAAGCAGTGCCGCAAGCACCTAACACAGTAGCGGCATCCATTAACTTTTCTTCAATAAAAACAACTTTGCCAAGTTGATTAAATAATTCTCCAACAAATTGCGTTTGCTCATCGTTTGCTCCATGACTGCAAATACATGTTATGCTCTGCTGGATAGCAATTGCAGTATTTGGCATAGCCCGAAATAGCGTAAACTCTGTGGTGAGAATTTCCTGGATATCTTTGATCCAAACACCTGTCATTACACTTACAATTTGATGTTGCAGAGGATCAAGATCACTTTTTAATTGTAACAAAATATCTTTTACCTGAAAAGGTTTTACAGCGAGTATTATCCATTTTGCATAACGGATCGCCTCCGCATTATCGTTTGTTATCATCACGCCTCTTTCTTCAAGCGATCGTAATGTTGAAATATTTCTTTTGGTGATGATTATATGTTGAGGCTTCGCAAACTTGCTGCTGATAAGCCCTTCAGCAATCGCTGAGCCGAGATTTCCGCCGCCGATTATTGCAATCTTATCTTTCATATTTTAAAAATTGTATAAGTACTTATATAATTTGCGTGAGGTGAAACGTGGTATATTTATTTCACTTCTGCCGTTCGCCTTCACTATAAAACAAAGCCGCTCCTGTTTTTTGAAGCGGCTTTGTATATTAAACAATTTAAATGCTACCTCAAAAATAAAAGTTCCCTGTATTTCGGCAAAGTCCAGTTGCTATCATTTACCAATGTTTCCAATTTATCTGCGTGGTAGCGAATATCATCAAAAAACCTTTCTTTCACATCACTGCAATAAGCAATTGCTTTTGTGCGGGTGTTGTCCATATTATTTACAATCTTTCTTTGCTCAACCATTTCATTCACTTTTGTATAAACCTGTTGTAAATGATCAGAAATTTGTTTCACAATTTCCAGTTGGCTGGCATAAGAAGATTCAGGTAAACCTGCTTCTTTTAAGCCATGGATATTTTTAATCAACACATTCTGGTATTCAACTGCAGCCGGAATGATATGGTTAATAGCAAGATCACCCATTATCCTTGCTTCGATCTGTACCTTCTTGATATATTTCTCCAACTCTATTTCATGCCGGGCCTCAAGTTCAATATGCGTATAAACTTTATTGCTCTCAAATAAATGTTTTGCTTTATCTGTAACCATTGCATCTAATGCAAGTGGTGTGGTGCGTACATTTGGCAACCCACGGCGTTCAGCTTCATGATGCCATTCTTCACTATACCCATCACCTTCAAACAAAACTTTTTTGCTTTCTACGATGTAACGTTGAATTACATGCATAATTGCAATTTCTTTTTTATCACCTTTTTCAATTAATGCTTCAACATCTTTTTTAAAGCTCTTTAGTGTTTCTGCCATAATCGTGTTCAATGCAATCATGGCATTGGCGCAATTTGCAGAAGAGCCAACAGCCCGGAATTCAAATTTATTTCCTGTGAAAGCGAAAGGAGAAGTGCGGTTACGATCTGTGTTATCTAATAATAATTCGGGTATGCTACGGTGAAGATCTAATTTAAGAATCGCTTCATCCTGCTCATCAAATTTATCGCCTACTCTTGATTCGATATCCTTTAATACATTGTTTAGATAATCGCCGATGAAAACAGAAATGATTGCAGGCGGCGCTTCGTTTGCCCCGAGCCTGTGATCGTTTGGAGCCGATGCAATTGCGGCACGCAACACATCAGAATAATCATGAACTGCTTTAATAGTGTTCACGAAAAATGTAAGGAACATTAAGTTGGTCTTTGGCGTTTTACCAGGCGCTAATAAATTCACACCAGTATCGGTCGCCATGCTCCAATTATTATGTTTGCCATTGCCATTAATTCCTGCGAAAGGTTTTTCATGCAACAGCACACGAAGGTTATGCCTGCGTGCAACGCGATCCATAATGTCCATTAATAAAACATTATGATCAACGGCAAGATTTACATCTTCAAAAATCGGGGCGCACTCAAATTGTGAAGGCGCAACTTCATTATGGCGTGTACGCAATGGAATACCGAGTTTATAACTTTCGGCTTCAAAATCACGCATAAATGCATATACTCTTTCAGGAATAGAACCGAAATAATGATCTTCCAACTGCTGGCCCTTTGCAGGTGAAGCGCCAAATACAGTTCTGCCTGTTAATACCAGATCAGGTCTTGCATTGGCAAGCCCTTCATCAATTACAAAATATTCTTGTTCCCAGCCTAATGTTGCTGTTACCCGTGTTACATTTCTATCAAAGAAATTGCACACATCAACTGCTGCTTTATTCATTGCTTCAAGCGCTTTTAATAAAGGC
>JAFBAF010000010.1 GCA_019247895.1 Parafilimonas sp.
TGGATTTAGTTATCAATAATGAAAACATGCCGGCGTTTATTTATCGCAACATGGCATCAGAAAAATTGCATTATCATCATTTAAAAATACAATTGAAGGGAAGCGATAAAAATACTTTTGGTTACGGTTCAAAAGTTTCAATTTATACAAAAGCAGGAACGCAAGTTTTGGAACAACAGCCTGAACGCGGTTTTCAAAGCAGCATGAATCCTGAACTGGTTTTTGGTTTAAATAATATTAATCATATTGACAGTCTTTCAATAAAATGGCCTGACAATAAAATTCAAAAGCTTACAAACATTAAAGCTGATACAACACTTGTTTTGTTTGAAAAAAATGCAATACTAGATTATGTAATTCCATCTTCACCAAATAATCAATTATATATAAATGTTGCCACGCAATTATTAAAAGGAAATATTGTTCATCATGAAAATGATTATATAGATTTTGATGATGAGCCGTTGATTCCAAAAATGCTTTCAACAGAAGGTCCCCGGCTTGCAGTTGGTGATATTAATGGTGATGGTTTGCAGGATTTTTTTATGGGCAGCGCAATGGCCGATACATCAAAAATTTTTATTCAGCAAAAAGACGGATCGTTCATACAGAAAACAGAAGATGCCTTTATAAAAGATAAATATTGTGAAGATGTTGGTGCCGAATTTTTCGATGCAGATGGTGATGCCGACCTTGATTTAGTTGTTGCATCTGGTGGCAACCAGGCGCCCCAAGGCTCGCCATATCTTGCTACACGTTTTTACATCAACGATGGTAAAGGAAATTTTACCCGCAATGCAAATTTTCCAACTGTTTCAATTAATGCTTCATGTGTGCGTGTTGGCGATTTTGATGGTGATGCTAAGCCCGATATTTTTATAGGTGGCAGGTGTGTAGCCGGGCAATATGGTGTTATTCCGCAAAGTTTTTTATTAAAGAATGATGGCAATGGAAATTTTGTTGATGTTACAAAACCAACAGCCCCTGAACTTTTAAAAGCAGGAATGGTTACGGATGCGCAATGGGCAGATGTTGATGGCGACGGAAATAAAGAATTAATTGTAGCCGGCGATTGGATGCCTGTTGAAATTTTTAAGTACATCAATCATCAATTTAAAATTGTAAAAACAATTCCAAATTCTTCAGGTTGGTGGAATAGTATTATTGTTACAGATATAAATAATGATGGCAAGCCTGATATTATTGCAGGCAATATGGGTTTGAATTCACGCATTAAGCCGGATAGTTTGCATCCCGCAAAAATGTATGTGAGCGATTTTGCAAACAACGGAAAAACAGAATGTATTCCGGTGTATTATAAAACTGATGGAAAAGCATATCCATATTTTTTAAAAGACGATATAGAAAAGCAATTGCCGCAACTCAAGAAAAAATTCCTGCATTTTTCAGATTATGCCGGCAAATCAATTGATGAAATTTTTACGAAGGAAGAGTTAAGCAAAGCAACTGTTTTTACAGTCACACAACCGCAAACACTAATTTATATCAACAGGGGCAATTACAATTTCTCAACTGAATATTTGCCTGTATACTCTCAACTGTCAACTGTCAACTGCATCACCATTACCGATTTAAATAATGATGGCATTAAAGATATTTTTATGGCCGGAAATTTTTATGGATTGAAACCGCAGGGCGGAAGGTTTGATGCGAATTACGGAACAACCTTGCTTGGAACTACTTCAGGAAGGTTTACATATGTGCCGCCATTGCAAAGCGGTTTATTTGTAAACGGACAAGCAAGATGCATTGACACGATCAAAAATGCAAAGGGGGAAAATTATATTTTGGTTGGAATGAATGATGGCCCGTTGTACATGTTCAAAAAGAAAAATAATACTCATCCTAAATAATAAGTCACGCCTGTATGAGATGACTTTTTTTAATTTTCAATTTTGACTTTTTACTTAATATTTTTAGCTCTTTAATTAGCTGTATGAAAAAGTTTTTGATTTTACTATTCACCATTCACCATTCACTATTCACTTTCTCACAAGATCCATGGACCATTAAAGCTGATAAAATTGATCCGTCAAGTTATTACGGAATTACAGTTGCTAATGGGATGATCGGAATTGTTTCATCACCTGAACCATTTAAAGTAAAAGATGTTGTGCTTGCCGGCGCTTACGATTTATATGGAAGAGGAAGAGTCAGCAATTTTTTGCGCAGCTTTAATTTGCTGAATATGTATCTGGAAATTGATGGAAAGAGAATTGATGCAAAATCAGTTTCCAATTTTAAGCAGCAATTAGATATGCATCACGCATCATTCACAACAAATTTTGATTATGCTGATAAAGCAACCATCACATATACTTATTTCGCGTTGCGCCATTTGCCTTTTACAGTTTTGATGAATGTAACAATCACTGCAAAAAAAGATATTAATATAACTGCGGCGAGTGTAATGGAAGCACCGGATGCAATGCGTGATGTAGAAAATTATTATAATGAAATTGATCGTCCTCATGTAACTATTTCATTGCTTACATCATCAGCTAAATCGCCAACGGGAAAATTATTGATGTGCGCATCTAATACTTTTTTATTTGACGAACTGCATGGCAGCGAACCAAAAGTGATTCATGAAATGTGGGACAACAATATGCACTTAATGAAGTTTTCAAAACAAATAAAATCAGGAACAACTTATACTTATTCTGTTGCCGGTTCATCTATCACCTCAGCACAACATGAAGACCCGTTAAATGAAGCGGAACGCATGACCATCTTTGCAAAACTTGAAGGCAAAAAAAGGTTAATGGATTTTCATAACAAAGCATGGGATAGTTTATGGACGAGTGACATTGTAATTGATGGGGATGCGCAATCGCAGCAAGATGTGCACAGCATGTTGTATCATTTATATTCTTTTTCAAGAGAAGGAACAGGTTATTCGTTATCGCCGATGGGTTTAAGCGGCTTAGGTTATAATGGTCATGTTTTTTGGGATGCAGACTTATGGATGTTTCCTGCATTGCTGGTGATGCATCCTGAGCTTGCAAAGAACATGATTGATTATCGTTATAACAGGTTAGATGAAGCAAAGCGAAATGCATTTTCACACGGATATAAAGGTGCAATGTTTCCATGGGAGAGTGCTGAAACAGGTGTTGAAGAAACACCGGTGTGGGCATTAAGTGGCCCGTTTGAACATCACATTACGGCCGACGTTGCATTAGCTACCTGGAATTATTATTGTGTTACGCAAGACACAACATGGCTGCGTGAAAAAGGCTGGCCGATCATTTCATCAACGGCAGATTTTTGGACGAGCCGTGTTGAAAGAAATGGCCCGCATCATTATGATATAAAAAATGTTGTGGCCGCAGATGAGTGGGCTGAGAATGTAGATAACAACGCATTCACCAATGCCGCTGCAATTGGGAATTTAAAAGCTGCGATTGCAGCAGCAAATGTTTTAGATTTGAAAGTAAATGATGACTGGCAAAATGTTGCAGACAATATTCCAATTTTAAAAATGGCAAATGGTGTTACGCAGGAATATGCCAGTTATAAAGACACAGGCATTAAACAAGCGGATGTAAACCTGTTGGCATATCCTTTAAAACAAATTACGGACACAACACAAATTAGGAAAGACCTTGAGTTTTATAGTGCACGTGTGCCGAACGAAGGAACGCCGGCAATGACGCAGGGAATATTTGCATTATTATATTCAAGATTGGGTGATGGTGCCAAAGCTTATCACTGGTTTAAAGAAGCGTATGAACCAAATTTGAATCCGCCATTTAGAGTAATTGCTGAAACGAAAGGCGGAACGAATCCCTATTTTGCAACAGGCGCCGGCGGCATTTTGCAATGTGTTTTAATGGGCTTCGGTGGATTAGACATAACGCAGCAAGGCATTATTCAAATTAAAACAGCAATGCCCGCACAATGGAAAGCGTTGACATTAAAAGGTATCGGCCCTTATAAAAAGACTTATGTGATAAAGTAAATTTCATGTAAAGATGCAAAGGCGCCAAGAGAAGCTGCTGCCATGAAATGCCGCATCAATACATATAAAATTTGCATGCAGCATTCATCGAAATCTTAAAAAAAACATTATTGCTGCGATAAAATATACAGTACAAGGGAGTGACACAACCTGGCTTAATTGTAATACCGGACGATGGTTACATAAAAATCCTCTATAAAAATTATTCACTATTTAAGAAATAATGTGAATTAAATGTAAGTTATTTATTAGGTTATGTGGTTGCAGTGTACGTATCTTTCTCCCTGAAAACCTTTATGACAAAGGTTTTTACTTAAATAATAACTCTTTAAATTTTAAAAAATCATGGCAACAGCAAAAAAAGCCGCTCCAAAAAAAGCAGCAAGAAAACCAAATGCAGCATTTATGGCACCACTTACTCCCGGTGAAAAACTGGCTGCAGTGATAGGTGAAAAACCAGCACCGCGTACTGAAATAGTTAAGAAAATATGGGACTACATTAAGAAGAATAATTTGCAGGATAAGAAGAACAAACGCATGATTAATGCGGATGCAAAACTGAAACCTTTATTTGGGAAAGACCAGGTTTCTATGTTTGACTTAGCCAAGATTGTTAATGATAATATCAAGAAATAATTTTTGCTTGCTGACAATATATATACTGCGAAGCGTAACTGCTTCGCAGTTTTTGTTTGGCCCAACTACATGCAACTCCACAATACATCAACAAACCATTGCTTTGAATCATAAAAATATTCAACAGGTTTAAAGCCGCTTAAACGTGCTATTTCGTTTGTTTGATTAATTGAATACTTGGTTGATATTTCCATATCAATTGTTTCCTGTTCATCAAAATCAATAAAATCTGTGTCGCCAATAAAAACACGTTGTTTGCAAATACTTACCAAATAACTTTTGCATTCACCGCTTTCAGGATTATAAACAGGAAAATGCATAAAATTTCCAATTACAAAATCAGCATTTAATTCTTTATTTATCCTTCTCAATAAATTAAGATTAAACTCACGTGTAATGCCTTGTTTATCGTTATATGCATTTAAAATTATTTGCGGATTTTTTTTAAGATCAAAACCAATTAATATATAATCACCTTTATTTAAACAACTTCTTACCTGTTTAAGAAAAGATATCGATTGTTCATAATTCATGTTGCCAATATTGCTGCCCATGAATAAAACAAGTTTTCGTTTTGCTGATAGCTGTGTGGCTTTTTTCAGCATTTCAATATATTCGCCATTTAATCCGTATATTTTTAATCCGCGAACTTTTTTTGGCAGGTCTTCCTTTATCAACTCGATAACGTGGCTTGAAATATCAACAGGGAAAAAAGTGAAGCTTTTGTTTCTTCTGAGGATCTGCTTTAACAAATAAACAGATTTACTGCAATCGCCGGCACCTAATTCAATAACATCCAAACTTTTTTCTGTTGCAAAAAGGGTAGCTGATATATCAGCGGATTGTGTTTTTAGAATTTCCATTTCGCAATCAGGAAGATAATAGTCTTCACAATTCATTATTTGCTGAAACAGTTCATCACCGTGTTCATCATAAAAATATTTTGAGTCGAGATGTTTAGGCGATGATCGTAAACCACGCATTACATCCTTGTAAAATTTTGTTGTCGTGTTTTTTGATACGGTTGCAAGCTCCATAATTTAAGGTATTAATATTATTGAACAGACCTAACAGGTTTTTGTAACCTGCCAGGTCTCGTATGAATTATTTAGCAAGACGAATCCCTGTATACTGCCATCTTAGTGGCGGATGAAAAAAGTTACGATACGTTATGCGACTATGATTTGGCGGTGTTACTTCACTGGCACCACGCAGCACTTTTTGATTCACCATAAACTTGCCATTATATTCACCAATTGCTCCCGGCGCTTTTGAAAAACCCGGATAAGGTAAGTAGGCACTTTCAGTCCATTCCCAGCGTTTGCCCCAATTAAATTTTGTTGCTGCAACTTCCCATTCCTCTTCCGTGGGCAGCCGGAAATTTTTCCAGCTTGCAAATGCATACGCTTCATAAAAACTAATATGACAAACGGGTTCATTCCAGTCAACAGGCAATAAACCATTCAATGTATAATTCATCCATTCGCCATCAATTAAATGCCAATACATGGGTGCATTTATTTGATTTGCTTTCACCCATTCCCAACCTTCCATATGCCAGTAAACAAAATTTTTATAACCACCGGCATTTATAAATTCGAGATACTCTTTGTTGGTTACTAATTCACTTGCAATTGAAAAATCATTCAGGTAAACTTTATGACGATTGAGTTCGTTATCAAAACAAAATCCTTCACCTTCAAAACCTATTTCATAAACACCTCCATCAACATGTAGCCATTCAGTTTGTTTTTGTGTTGCTGATTTTTTTTCTTCATGGTATAAAGCAGGAAACAGCGGGTTATT
>JAFBAF010000116.1 GCA_019247895.1 Parafilimonas sp.
ATTGGCAAAACATCAATAGAAAAAATTGTTACGATCGCAAATGAAACCAACATAACTTTTTGGGAAGTGCTTACCCGTGCAGCAGAGTTTGGTTTTAAGGCAGGCACGCTTGAAGTGATGCAAAACTTTGTTACGATGATAAAATATTTTCAAAGCATGCTTGCTGAAAAAAATGCTTATGATGTTGCAGTGCAGGTTGGTAAGCATACAAGTTTTATCAAAGAATTGTTTAACGATAAAAGCACGGAAGGTTTAGCGAGATATGAAAATGTTCAGGAGTTATTGAACTCAATAAAAGAATTTACAGAAAGCCCAAGTAATGAAGATGGCGAAGTAGGTGATAAAGGCCTCGGCGCTTATCTTCAGCAAATAACTTTACTAACTGATGCAGATGATAAAGATGAAAATGCAGATGTAGTAAAGTTGATGACGATACATTCCGCAAAAGGCTTGGAATTTCCTGTTGTGTTTGTTGGCGGATTAGAGGAAACCTTATTTCCAAATGCAATGAGCATAAATACACGTGAAGAACTGGAAGAAGAAAGACGATTGTTTTATGTTGCGGTAACAAGGGCAAAAAAGCATTTATTTCTTACATACGCCAATGCGCGTTACCGTTTTGGAAGTTTAACACAAAATGATGCAAGCCGTTTTTTAGAAGAATTGCCAGAAGCATTTTTAGACAGAACTTTTGCCGGCGGCGGCGCAAGAAACCAGGCGAATTCCAATATGGGCTCTGCATTTGCAAGAATGCATCGGGGATTTGAGAGCAGTCAACAGTCAACAGTCAACAGACCACAGCAAACATCAAAACCTTCTTATCTGTCGTCTGTCAACAATCGTCCATCGACTGTTCAACATATTCCTTCAAAAGATTTTGTAGCAAGCGATACAACCAATTTGCAGGAAGGTCAAAAAGTAGAACATCAAAAGTTTGGGTATGGATCAGTAACAAAAATAGAAGGCAGTGCACATAATCCCATTGCAACTGTGAAGTTTGAATTGAATGGTGAGAAAAAAATTATGCTGAATTATGCAAAGCTTAGAATTATAGAATAGTAATATGTACGAATCAATCTCAGAAAAACTTCCTTATAAATCTTCGTTTCGTTTTGTTGATGAAATTACAGCACTTGATGAAAATGGCGTTACCGGTAACTATACTTTAAAAAAGGATGCATTCTTTTATGAAGATCATTTTCCGGATCATCCTGTTACTCCCGGTGTTATCGTTACCGAAATAATGGCGCAGATTGGTTTGGTGGTTTTAGGAATTTTTTTATTAAACAAAGAAGAAAAAAACACTCTAAGTATCAACGAAAATATCTTTCCGGTATTTACTTCAACGCAGGTTGAATTTCTCAAAATGGCTTTACCGGGCGAAAAAGTGATTGTTGTTTCCAAAAAACAATATTTTCGTTTTAATAAGCTTAAATGTTATATAGAAATGATGAATGGGCAAGGCGATTTAATTGCGAGAGGAACATTTGCCGGAATTATTAAAAAGTTCGATCTAAACCAAATATTTCTATGAGCCGCCGTGTTGTTGTTACAGGAATGGGTGTGGTGGCTCCAAATGGTGTTGGCATTCCTGCATTTTTACAGGCATTGCAAAACGGAACTTCGGGCATAAAATTCATTCCACTATACAGAGACCTGCATTTTAATTGCCAGGTTTGCGGTATTCCTGAATTTGATTTTAGTCATTTAAAAGATTATTTGTCAGAAGTTACTTTTTATGGCTTAAAAGCAACCACACTTGGTTATGCTATTAAAGCCGCCGCAGATGCATGGATTGATGCCGGTAATAAATTGTACGATGGCACAATTCATTGGGATACAGGCTGTGTGTTTGGCAACAGCATTGCCGATACTGAAGCGATGAAGAAGGTTATTTCTTTGGTTGATACAAAGCAATCGCGGAAGTTAGGCTCAAGAATGATTGAGCAAATGATGAATAGCGGTGCAACTGCATATATAACAGGCTTATTAGGATTGGGTAATCGCATCATCACAAACTCATCTGCCTGCGCCACTGGTTCCCAGGCAGTTTTAATGGGCTATGAGTATATAAAACATGGCATGGCAAAACGTATGTTGGTGGGAAGTAACGAATACATAGATAATTATATATTTGGCGCTTTTGATGCTATGCGCATATTGGCAAGAAAATTTAACGATGAACCCCAAAGGGCCTCCCGGCCGATGAGTGCCAGTGCCGGTGGTTTTATTCCTGGCTCTGGCGCTGGTGCGCTGGTGTTGGAAGATTTGGAATATGCTTTGGCAAGAAATGCAACAATTTATGCAGAGATTTTAGGTGGCGCAACAAATTCAGGTGCGCAGCAGGGAACAGGTTCTATGACTTCCCCAAATGCGGAAGGAGTAGTGCATTGTATAACCGATGCCTTAAGGGATGCAGGTGTTGAACCAAAAAATATTGATTTGATAAGCGGGCATCTAACTGCAACAATGGCTGATAAATCAGAAATAGAAAACTGGTCTAAGGCTTTAGGCAGAAACGGAAAGGATTTTCCTTTAACCAATTCTGTAAAATCAATGATCGGGCATTGTTTAAGTGCGGCAGGTTCAATTGAAATAGTAGCAGTAATTTTGCAGCTTATGCATCAATTTGTTCATCCTAACTTAAATCTCGAAGATCCAAATCCTGGTATTATTAATATTGCTGATGTTGATTGTTTCCCAACAAAAAAACTGGATAGGGATTTGAATATAGTAGCTAAAGCTAATTTTGGATTTGGTGATGTAAATGCCTGTTTACTTTTTTCAAAATATAAAAACTAATGAGCAGACAAGAAGTTTTAGAAGGTTTAAAATCAGTTTTAGCCCCGTATACCATGGATAAGGAAGCACTTGCTTCTATGAATGATGAAACAGAGTTTATAAAAGATCTTAAAATAAACTCTGCCAATCTTGTTGATATTATTATTGATGCAGAAGATAAATATGATATTGAAATTGACCCTGATTCAGCAGAAAAAATTCATAATGCCGGAAGCTGCATTGATGTTATCATGGAAAAAATGAAAGAAAAGATTTGATCAGTATCGGCAACGATATTATATCTCTCCAACTCATAAACCCTGAACGTACAAAACAGAAAAAGTTCTATTCAAAAATTATTTGTAAACAGGAAACTGAACTTTTTAGTTCGGTTTGTGAAAGTAATATTTCATTTGAAAAATTTGTTTGGCTTGCCTGGAGCATAAAAGAATCTGTTTATAAATTCAATAAGCGAAATAACATGGAAGCTGCATTTTCGCCAACTAAAATAATTATTGAAAAGATTGAATTACCGGTACTAGAAAATGTTTTTCGTTTTAATGATAAGGTTTATGAAAATATTGTGTTTAAAAAAAAGGAATGTTATTGTTGCGAAGTGAGGTTTAATAGTTCAGCATTGTATGCAAGAACAATAATAAATGATGAAATGATCTTTACAGTTGTGAATGATACAGATTATTTTGAAAATGTTTATTGTGGAATTAAGGAAATTGATAATGACAGTTATGTGCATCAATCAGAAAGCGTAAGACATTTTGTATTAAATAAACTTAATCAACTTTTTCAAAACAAGAATTTCAGTATCCAAAAAAGTGAAACCGGTTATCCTTTTATTCAAGAAAAAAAGTATTTGCCTTTATCGTTTGCACACCATGGAAGTTTTGTGGCGTATGCTTTTGCAACAGCATAAAAAATCCGGAATGAAATCTTTCAACTTCGTTCCGGATGCATCACTTAAACACACAAATTACTTACTGATTAATTCTGCAAAATATTTTACTGTTCTTACCAACTGGCTTACATAACTCATTTCATTATCGTACCAGCTAACGGTTTTTACTAATTGCTGATCACCAATTGTAAGCACTTTAGTTTGCGTGGCATCGAATAAAGAACCGAAGTGCATGCCAATAATATCACTGCTTACAATTTCATCTTCGGTATAACCATAGCTTTCATTAGATGCTTTTTTCATCGCAGCATTTACTTCTTCTACAGTAACTTTTTTATTTAAAATAGTGGTGAGTTCAGTTAATGAACCGGTTAACGTGGGTACACGCTGGGCAGTTCCGTCAAGTTTTCCTTTTATTTCAGGAATAACCAAACCAATTGCTTTTGCGGCACCGGTACTGTTAGGAACAATATTTTGTGCTGCGGCCCTTGCTCTTCTCAAATCACCTTTTGGGTGCGGTGCATCTTGTGTATTTTGATCATTTGTATAAGCATGAACCGTTGTCATTAAACCCATTACAATTCCGTATTCATCATTCAGCACTTTTGCCATTGGCGCCAAACAGTTTGTTGTACAGGAAGCGCAACTGATCACTGTTTCAGAACCATCGAGTTTATCATGATTTACATTAAATACAATTGTCTTTAAATCTCCGGTTGCCGGCGCAGAAATTACCACACGTTTTGCACCTGCTTTTAAATGTGCTTCAGCCTTTGTTTTATCTGTAAAAAAACCTGTGCATTCCAGTACAACATCTACATCATGATCGCCCCATGGAATTTGTGCAGGGTCTTTTTGCGCATATATTTTTACTTCATGTCCTTCAACAACGATTGAATTTTCAGTGGCATTTACATCTTTTCCAAACCTCCCTTGTGCACTGTCATATTTTAAAAGATGCGCCAATACCTTTGGGCTCGTCAAATCATTTATAGCAACTACATCTATGCCTTCTTTATCAAATATCTGGCGGTAAACGAGCCTGCCGATTCTGCCAAAACCATTTATTGCAACTTTAACTGTACTCATAACAATTTTTAATTTTGAGACCGCAAATTTACGAGGTTTACGTTAACTGTGAAGGAAGTGTTTTTTTGACGAGTTTTGTATTATGAAGATGAGTAATGATGATATTAAAAAAATTACCGAAATAAAGCAATATTTACTCGATCCGCCCATTAGCTTCAAACTCCACGAATACGCGCTTAGTTATTTGCAAAATGTAATAAGTGTATTAAAGGCTTATCCAAAAACAGAAAACGATATACAGGATTTTGAAATTTTAATTGACCGGATAAAAGATAAACAAATTGAACTGTCAGATCTGCGCAATGCCTTAAAGCAAGCGGGCATTAAACTTAGCAGGCTAACAAATAAATAAATGGCTCATTCTTTATCTAAGAATTCTTTTATCAATTCAACAGTTATTGCAGGTAATTTACTGCCTGGTTTAGCGATGTCTATTTCACCCAGATATTCGCCGTGCACACCAGGCAATATAATCAGGGATGCATTCGGAATAAGCCTTGCCATATTTAAAGCATGTTCAGGCAAGGTAACATCTTTATCTCCATTGATTATTAAAACAGGAACCTGTATATTTTTTAGAAGCTCTTCATCCCAATCTTTAAAATCGATCATTCTTTGTTTGTCTTTATTAAACATATTTACCAATGCATTAAAATCGGGATTAATTCTTAAAAATGCATCTTGTAAACCTTTTGGCATATTATCAAGCGAAGCATCATTCATGCCTTCAAAAAAACCGGCAATAAATCCTTCACGTTTATAAGCGCCGGCTGCCACAACAAGCTTATCAGCCAGTGCGGCGTGACGAATAGCAATTTGTAATGCTGTACTTCCGCCATTGCTAAAACCAAAAATAAATGCTTTGGAAATTTTAAGCTGATCAAGCAACGCCGCAACATCATCTGCATCCTGGCTAAATGATTCAGGTGCATCTCTGTCGCCTGTGTGGCCATGTGCCTGCAGTTCAACAGCGATTACCTCATAATGCGTTGCGAGCAGAGGTAAAATAGTTCCAAAAGTTGTTTCAATGGTTGAGCCGCCGCCGTGAATTAATACTAATGGCTTTCCTTCGCCATGCGTTTCATAATACATTCTGATTCCGTTTACATCTGCGTAATTTCCGGTTGACATATTTATTTATTGTGAAATAAAGTTAGCAATAACAATTAATGATAATTACAGACGTGGATTAAATTTGTAGCACCTCTAATCTGTTCAATCTATCTGCAGATTTTTCATCGTGTGATGAAATAAATACAAGTGGATTATTTTTAGCAAACAGCTTTACTTTCTCATAAGTGTTCTTGGCCATTTTGTTGCTTGTATTGTTACCGGGAAAATTTTCTTCTAATAATTGTTGTTGAGAATAACAAATATCAGCAGCAAACAATATAGTGCATTCATCAGCTTTAATAATAACGGAACAATGATGATATGTGTGGCCGGGTGTTTCAACAAGAATTATATCTTTTGATTGAGTTAAATAATACGCTTTTTCAAACACATCATATTGTTCATTCAATTCAATTAATTCCGGCTTAAACCATGATGGATATAACTGAGGTAGATCACCGAATGGTCTATTCCATTCATCTTTATTTACAATTATTTTTGTATTGGGAAAATATTTTATTCCATCTGTATGATCGAAATGTAAATGGGTTAAAACAATCGCTTTTATTTTTTCTTTATTGATGTTAATCGCTCAAGCTGCTGATCAATTTCATCTTCGCGCTTCACTAAAAATTTAAATTGAGATTTATCAAACCAATTTGCAATAAAACCTGATGATTTGAAATAATCTTTGCTATTTACTTCTTCAATCTCACCTGCATCAATTATAAAAATTTCCTCAGGCAACTCTATAATTAAACCATAAATCGGCAGCCATTCAGTGAAATTTTTATCCAGTAAAAAAGAAAGTAAAGCACGAACTCCCGAATATTTATTTTCTCTGAATTTTGTTTTTACTGCAACTGCGCCTGTTGAAACAAGGTGAAGCTTTATGGGTTGTTGATGGCAATGTAATTGAACAGTTGTTGTACTGAACATAATTTAAAGATAACAATTGCATAAAATAAAAAAGGGAATGAAAGCTCACTCCCTTTTTATATATTATTGTGCAACTAACTTATTCGCACCGTTATCACAGAACCGTTTTTAAGCATAACGGTTAAGTTATAACCTTGTGCATTATTTTTTAATTTACCTGCTATATACATGGTTCCATCCATTTCACGCTGAGATGTTACATCAAAACCGCTTATGTTATTGCTTGAAAAAAAGCTGCTGACTGCAGATGAAGCATCTTCCCTGCTTAAGCCTTTCAATTCAGTTTTTTGAGGGAATTTTACGTCCACCTTACTGCTGAAAAAGTTTCCGAATTTAGCCGCGTTACCTTCTTTCAAAGCACTTAAAACACCATCGCCGTTTTGAGCAAATAACGAAACTGAAAACAAAATAGAAATTATAGTAAAAACTTTTTTCATAATTTAAGTATTGAATGTTTGACTAAAGATACAGTATATTGTTTAAGTGGTTTAGTTAGGCAATTGTGAAATGCTATAAATGCTATACTCAGTAACATGCATAATCTAAAATCAAATTAACATACAGGCGAAAGCATGTAGTTTTGCTCTATGAGCAAACGTGCAATTTTAATTATTATGGATGGATGGGGATTAGGTAAAATATACTCGTCCGATGCTATTCAACATGCAAAAACACCTTTTGTTAGCAGCTTATATAGCAAGTACCCTAACACAACATTAACAACATGCGGCGAAGCAGTTGGTCTGCCTGAAGGACAAATGGGTAACAGTGAAGTTGGTCATTTAAATTTAGGAGCAGGCAGAATTGTATACCAGGAATTACAACGCATTAACGTTGCTGTTCGTGAAGGTGAATTCCAGAAGAATCAACATCTTTTAAATGCTATTAAATATGCAAAAGACAATAAAAAAACTTTGCATTTAATAGGTTTGGTGAGTGACGGTGGCGTGCATTCGCACATCAATCATCTTAAAGCAATTTGTACACTGTGTAAAGAAAATAATGTAGATGATGTTTATGTGCATGCGTTTACTGATGGCCGTGATACTGACCCGCACAGTGGTTTGGATTTTATAAAAGAGCTGCAGCAACATTTAAATAATTCAACAGGAAAAATTGCAACAGTAAGTGGAAGATATTACGCAATGGACCGGGATAAAAGATGGGAACGTGTTAAGCTTGCTTATGATGCTTTGGTAAAAGGCGAAGGTGTTAAAGCGACAGATGGAATCGCCGCTGTTGAACAATCGTATACTGAAAATATTACTGATGAATTTATAGAGCCAACAGTAATTGTTAATGATGCACAGCGGCCATTAGCAACAATAAAAGATGGAGATGCGGTTATCTGTTTTAATTTCAGAACAGACCGTTGCCGCGAAATTACAGTTGCATTAACACAGCAGGATTTTCCTGATTATAATATGCATACGTTGCAATTAGATTATACAACCATGACAGAATACGATAAAACATTTAAAGATGTGCACATCATTTTTGAAAATGATAATTTGAATAATACGATTGGAGAAATACTTGAACAAAATAATAAGAAACAAATACGCATTGCAGAAACAGAAAAATATCCGCATGTAACTTTCTTTTTTAGTGGTGGAAGAGAAGCGCCGTTTAATGGTGAAAGCCGCATTCTTGTTCAATCTCCAAAAGTTGCAACGTATGATTTGAAACCTGCGATGAGTGCATACGAAGTGACTGATAAATTAATTCCTGAAATTGAAAATGAAACAGCAGATTTTATCTGTTTGAATTTTGCAAACGCAGATATGGTTGGTCATACAGGTGTTTGGGAAGCAGTAATAAAAGCTGTTGAAACAGTTGATACCTGTGTTGAAAAAGTTGTAACAGCAGCACTCAATCATGGTTATACAATTTTCTTGACTGCAGATCACGGCAATGCAGATTATGAAATAAATGAAGATGGTTCACCAAACACACAACATTCATTAAACCCTGTTCCTTTTTTTATAATTGATAAAGAGTGGAAAGGCGAAGTGAAACCAGGCAAGCTTGGTGATATGGCACCAACTATTCTTACGTTCATGGCTTTACGAATTCCAAAAGAAATGACGGGTAACATTCTTGCTTCAAACAGATAATATGCTTAAACGGATTTTATTAATTCTGCTGATAACATTTATCGCTATTCAATTCTTTCGTCCTGAAAAAAATATTCATCCAGTTGCGCAGCCGAATGATATTTCAAAATTGTATGCTGTTCCTGCTGATGTTGATACAATTTTAATGCATGCTTGTAAAGACTGTCACAGCAACAACACACGTTATCCATGGTATAATAAAGTGCAGCCTGTTGCATGGTTTTTAGATAATCATGTTCGTGATGGAAAAAGATCTTTCAATTTAAATGAGTTTACATCTTATCCTGCATGGCGGCAATATGATAAAATATCAGAAGTTAAAAAACAAATTGACAAAGGCGACATGCCTTTGTCTTCTTATACATGGATACATAAAGATGCTATCTTAACTGATGCGCAAAAAAATACAATAGAAGCATGGAGTGAAGGAATAAAGAAACAGATGGAAGCCAAATATCCACAGGATAGTTTACAAGAACCAAAAAGGGATTAACCGTTTATACAATTCACTTATGAAAAATATTTTTTGCTGTTGTAAATTGTATGAAATTTTTGTATGGATAGACCCATTTTAAATCCGCAACCAAAAAGATTATTGTATTTTGAATCGCTTGATCTTTTTCCATATACTATCGCGTTGTTAATGTTCTGCGCTGAAATTTATATTATACGCCAGTTTGTTGTGCTTACACCAATGATGCATCATTTGCATTAACATAAAGTTGCTTTCTTTGCATGCAGCATGCAGATAACAAAAGCAACATATCTTATATCAAGTCCTTCAGTTGATAAATGCCCAAAACCTGATCGCCCTGAATATGCATTTATCGGAAGAAGTAATGTTGGCAAATCATCTTTGATAAATATGTTGTGCAATAATTCAAAACTTGCAAAAATTTCTGTAACGCCTGGCAAAACGCAACTCATCAATCATTATACAATTGAAAGCACAACTGCAAAATCGAACAAAAAAACAAGTTGGTTTTTAGTTGATTTGCCTGGTTATGGCTATGCAAAAAGAAGTCAGCAACAAAGAAAGCAATGGAGCAAAATGATTGAAGATTATTTGCGTAAAAGAAAAAATCTTTTAAACATTTTTGTGTTGATTGATGTGCGTCATGAACCGCAAAAAATTGATTTGGAATTTGTGGATGATCTTGGTGAATGGCAATTACCTTTTGCAATTGTATTTACGAAAGCTGATAAAGAAAAACCCGGTGCTGTTGAAAGAAATGTGAAGTCGTTTTTTGAAAAGATGAGAGAAAAATGGCAGTTTCTTCCGCGCTATTTTATAACAAGTATAATAACAAAACAAGGCAAAGAAGAAATTTTAGATTTTATTGATGATTGTAATAAAGCTTTTTCAAATTCTTAAAAAATGGAACCGGTACTTCCAGAACTAAAAAATTTTATTGAAAATTTTTGTAAGGATAATAAAATAAAAATCCGTATTCAACCTATAGAATTATCTACGAGCTTAGATTTAGACCTTGATATGTTTGATATATCGATGGATTTATTTCTTACAAAATTTATTGAGCGATTTAATATTGATTACTCAAAATTTAATTGGAAAAATCATAACGGTTATCCAAAGGATTCAACAAGAATTAGTTTATTAAGATTATTGCTTGGGTATAAAAATAATTTTTCAAAGAAGATAATATTGAGCTTTTATAAGCCTAAATTATTTGTTGGAGATTTACAAATAGCAATTAAGAATGGCTACTTAAAATAACCAGTTTCCTGCCTCTTGCATATATCGAAATAAATATTCACTCTTCAATCGCTTCAATACCTTGCTGCTTAAGTTGTTCAAGATGCGCTTTCATCGCATTAAGTTGCTCTTCAGAATGCCCTTGCCAATTTGTTACTTCACCAATAACGCGAATTGGGTGAAGAGAGCGGTAAGACCTTGTTGGATTTCCGGGAAATCTTTTATTCGTTAGATTGGGATCATCTTCAAAGGCCCCGGTTGGCTCTACTATATAAATTCTTTCGCGGCCTTCCCCAATGGCAAGTTCTGCACCCCATGTTGCCGCATCCAGTGTTGCTGCAAAATAAATATATTTCGCGTTGTTCCTCTTTCCATAATTTGAATTAAAACCAGGTTTAATTAAGTCACCTGGCTGCAGGTTTGCCTTAGTACCGTGGTAGAGTTTATCAGAATTAAAATCCAAATTCAATGCTGCGAAATTTTCTTCAATTTGATTAGTGTTCATCAGGTATATTTTTATGAATGTTTTGTTGTCTTTGAATATAACTTAAACTCAAATTTCAATCCTCGTAAATCTATACACAGAAAATGCAAACAACACAACCAGTGTTACACTCATCACAATAAAATCTGTTGTTAATCCAAAATGACTTTGATTGATTAATGTTGCACGCATTGCATCAACGGCATAAGATAATGGATTGATATACGCAATTATTTTCATTACACCAGGAATATTATTTAAAGGATACATGGAACCCGACAAAAAGAAAAGTGGCACTACTAAAAAATTTGTTACTGCAGCAAATGTGGGCATATCGTTTACACGGGCACCAACTGCTGAACTAAAACTTACAACCGTAACTGCAAGCAGGATCATAAACAATAATGTTGTAAAGAGTGCAACCCAACTGTATGGATGAAAGCCAAATATCAGCGCAACAAAAAATAATATCACACCTTGAATAACACCAATTGTTGCACCGCCCAATGCACCGCCAAGCATTACATTAATTCTTGAAACAGGAGCCACTAATGTTTCTTTTAAAAATCCAAATTGTTTATCGAACATAATATTTGCTCCCCAAAACATGCAACTGAATAAAATGGTTTGTGCAATTACACCTGGCATTATAAACTGTACATAACTGCCTTGCCCTGCTTTTTCGAAAATTGCATTGAAGCCATAGCCCAATGCCAAAAAATAAACCAGTGGTTGCACAACAGCTAAAAACATGCGAACGCCTGAACGTTTGAATTTCTTCATTTGACGAAGCCATAAAATGTAGATTGTACCCATGAAATATTTTTAGCGGTTCATAATTCTTCTCATCGCTTCTTTTCTGCCGTCTGCGCTGCTTACAGTTTCATCACGCAATGCAGTGCCGGTTAATTCCAAATAAGCTTTCTCCAAATTATCTGTTTGTGTTTTCGTTTTCAATTCTTCTGTTGTTCCAAGTGCAACAATTTTTCCGTGATCAATGATTGCAATCCTGTCCGCAACTTCTTCCGCTTCTCCTAAATAATGTGTTGTGAAAAAAATGGTCATGCCTTCCTGCTCATTCAACCTCTTAATATAATTCCATAAAAGATTTCTTGTTTGCGCATCGAGACCTAAAGTTGGTTCATCTAAAAAAAGTATTTGCGGATGATGCAATAAACCTCTTGCAATTTCAAGCCTGCGTTTCATGCCGCCGGAAAAAGTTTTCACTAAAGAATCTTTTCTTTCCCACAGTTCAACCAACGTTAATAAATCCTGTATGCGTTTGGGCGAATCTTTTTTATTCAACTTATATAAAATGGCATGCAATTGCAAATTTTCAAGTGCGGTTAATTCACCATCAAGACTTGGATCCTGGAACACAATTCCAAAAACTTTTCTTGCAGCATCTTGTTCCTTCATTACATTTTTTCCGGCTAATGTTAGCTCACCACTTGTAGGTTGCAATAGCGTAGTAAGCATTTTTATTGTCGTACTTTTTCCTGCGCCATTTGGTCCAAGAAATCCAAAAATTTCTCCTTTATAAACATCAAAGCTTACTTCGTTTACTGCTATAACTTCTTTATATTTTTTAATAATATTTTTAACGGATATGATTGTCTCCATAAAAAAATTCATTGTGATGATTAGCGAGGAGTTTATAAAAATGGATATCAAATATAGAGGAGCTTTCAAACTATTTTAAGCTTTAAAAACTATATTTTTCCAGTAAAACAATTGTGCAGGCAAAAACGTTATACAAATGCAATAAGCATTTTATATTTCCTTCTAATTGCGTTTCATTTTAATTTTTATATAGATATTTCAAACAGAGCAAAAGGGAGAAAACAAAGAAATTTAATATAGTTCCAAACTCTGTTTGCACTATTATCTCTGTGCAAAATATTTGCTTCTTTACATTTGCATCATGGATAAAAAGGTAAGAGTACGTTTTGCGCCATCACCAACAGGTGGTTTGCATATTGGCGGCATGCGTACAGTGTTATTTAATTATTTGTTTGCAAAACATAATAATGGTGATTTCATTTTACGCATAGAAGATACCGATCAAAATCGTTTTGTGCCCGGTGCAGAAGAATACATTTTTGAATGTTTGAAATGGTGTGGATTAGAGCCTGATGAAAGTGTTGTGCATGGTGGTGATTATGCACCTTATCGCCAAAGCGAAAGAAAAGAAATGTATAAACAATATGCTGAGCAATTAGTAAATGCTGCCAAAGCATATTATGCATTTGATACGCCGCAGGAACTGGAAGAAAAAAGAAAAATGGTTCCCAATTTTCAATACAATTTTTCATCACGAAGTGAAATGAAAAATTCATTAACGCTTGGTGATGATGAAACAAAAAAATTGCTGAGTGAAAATGTGCCGCATGTTATCAGAATAAAAATGCCGCATGATGAAACTATTGGTTTTGTTGACATGATTCGCGGT
>JAFBAF010000354.1 GCA_019247895.1 Parafilimonas sp.
GGTGCATTTTTTCTGCAGCAGCTTCACCTGAAAGAATTGTCCTGCTTTTCATATATTCAAAAATAAGGCAAGTGTTTTTACGGTAAGGCGTTCCGGCAAACTTTATCTTCGCGACAGGTAGGTTTCAAAGTTCAAATGTTCAAAAATTAGTAAAACCTGAAAATGAAACTATGAAACACTCTAACATTTAAACTTGTGTATGCAAATTGTTGTGCAAATATTATTTATAACATTAACCATTATTGCCGTATGGTTATTTTCAAAAAAGATAAGCCAGGTAAAAAGAATTATTTTATTGGGCAGAGATGAAGATTTGAACGATAATAAAAGTATTCGCTGGAAAAACGTTTTGCTCCTCGCATTGGGACAAAAGAAAATGTTTCGCAATCCTTTGGTTGCGGTAATGCATTTTATAATTTATGCTGGTTTCATCATTATTAATATCGAAGTATTAGAAATTGCCATTGATGGTTTGTTTGAAACGCACAGAATCTTCTCCAGGCCACTTGGTTTTTTATATCCATGGCTGATAAATGCGTTTGAATTTTTAGCTGTTGGCGTGCTTGCTGTTTGTATTATTTTTTTAATAAGAAGAAATGTTTTGCATGTAAAACGTTTATGGATGAAAGAATTAAATGGCTGGCCAAAAAGCGATGCAAATTATATATTAATAACAGAGATTTTATTGATGAGTTTTTTCTTAACCATGAATGCTGCAGATACAACTTTACAATTGCGTGGTTACGGCGAATATGCAAATCATCTTACAGGCAATTTTGCTTTCTCACATTGGTTACAACCTTTATTTACCAACATGAGCGATCATTCTTTAATGATGCTGGAAAGAACATGTTGGTGGTTGCACATTACTGGCATATTTGCTTTCTTAAATTATTTGCCTTATTCGAAGCATCTGCATATTCTATTTGCTTTTCCAAACGCATATTATTCACGGCTTGAGCCGAAAGGCAAGTTTGATAATATGCCCGATATTCAAAATGAAGTTTTGTATGCAATGCAACCCGAACTGGCGCCGACTGATGCATCTCCCGGACAACCGAAAAAATTTGGCGCAAAAGACATTTTTGATTTAAGCTGGAAAAATTTATTAGATGCTTACAGTTGTACGGAATGTGGAAGATGTACCGCTGCCTGCCCGGCAAATATTACAGGCAAAGTCTTAAGTCCAAGATTAATTATGATGAAAACCCGCGACAGGGCAGAAGAAGTTGGACGAAACATCAACCAAAATAAAAATTATGTTGATGATAATAAAACGTTGCTGCATGATTATATTACGCCTGAAGAATTGCGTGCCTGTACTACTTGCCAGGCTTGTGTGGAAGAATGCCCAGTAAGTATAAATCCTTTAGATATAATTGTTCAACTGCGCCGCTTTTTAGTAATGGAAGAAAGCAATGCACCCCAGGAATGGAATGGCATGTTCAGCAGTATTGAAAACAATTTTGCGCCCTGGAAATTTTCGCCTGATGAAAGAGATAAATGGGCTGAGAATATTTAAAGATATCTTTCGACTTAATATGAAAAGATTGTTTTTACTTTTTTGCATTTCTTGTGTTACCACAATTTAAGCGCAACGTAACACTGTGTTGTGTTAATTTGACGAAAATCTTAGTGTTGCTATAAAGGATAAACGAACTCTCTCAAACATTATTCAGGAATAACAGGATGCCGCGCTGCGATATGAGCGGCCTGAAATTTTATGGACCGCTTTATCAAACTCTTAACTATATTTTTAAGCCCGAAGAATTGTATCAAGCTTCTTGAATGCTATAGTAATTAACTGGCAAACCATTTGTACTATACAATACAGGTAACAAGATTTTAAATCTAAAATGATTGATCATGAAAAAGATTTATACTGTTATAGTGGCCGTTGCAGCCTTATCATTCTCACTGAAAGCGCAACAGGAAAGTTTTGAAAAAACAAACAATGTTGCTCATCAAATAAACTATTCTTATGCCACAGCAAATGATAATATTGTAAGCACCCAAATATCAGTAATTGGAAATCCTGTAAGGGATATTTTAACACTGCAGATTGCTAATCCTAATTCAACAAAATATGAGTTGTCTTTGTATTCATCTGCCGGCAGAAAAGTTACAGCAGAATCGTATGAACATCCGGCCGGCGTAAGTACAAAGCAAATTTATGTTTCCCAATTACCACCGGGAATTTATCATTTGGTAATTTTGAATCAGTATGAAAGAAAATCAGTAGAAATTATAAAGCAATAAATTTTAAGCTTGATTGCCGCGCCTTTTTATTAGTTGAATTTATGCGATTATATTGCTTAAAATTCATGCTTTGCAAACTGCTGTTTTTTTATTATACCTGTTTTTCTTTTGTTTTTTTATTACTAAGATTTCTTTTTTTAAGAAAAGCGGGCTTGGCAGTTATTGGTTGGTTGGCTTGTTTCTTTTGAAGGTTATGGCAGGATGTATGTATGGCTGGTTTTACAGCTTGCCTGCTTATGTGCAAACAAGTGATACGTGGAGATATTTCAATGCATCGATCACTGAAACAAATTGGCTGTTGAAAGATCCCGGCGCATTTATCAAAGATTTATTTACTTGCAGTTATAATTCAAGTGGCAATTTATTTATTGCGCATAATTCTTACTGGAATAATCTTAAGGATAACCTCATCATCAAAATTTTGGCTGTTATAAATGTATTAAGCTTAAAAAATTATTATGCTGCTGTTATCTTTTTTAATTTCTTTTTCTTTTTGGGTTGCGTGGCTTTTTATCGCTTGATAAAAGAAAAGATAAGTGCTGATAAATTTATAATAATTGCGTTTGTATTCTGCATTCCTTCTTTTTTATTTTGGTGCAGTGGTGTACATAAGGATGGGTTTGTTTTCATGGCAATTGCTTTATGTGTTTTTTATTTTAATGAATGGATAAAAAATAAGAAATTTTCGATTAGAGCATTGATTATAATTATTAGTTGCTGTTTTTTATTATTTGCTTTTCGAAATTTTGTTTTACTATTATTAATACCTGCATTAACAGCATGGTATTTATATATTCGTTTTCCTAAAACAAAATATTTAATTACTGCAGCTTTGTATGTAATAATCGTAATTGCGTTCTTTTTATCAGCATCAATAAATCAAAACATTGATTTCCCGTCTTACATCATCAATAAGCAAAATGAATTTAAAGTGTTAGGCGGTAATTCCCAGTTATCATTGCCGGTACTTCAACCAACATTTATCAGCTTTATTGAATTTCTTCCTTACGCAATCGATATCGCATTTTTACGACCGCATATAACCGAAGTTTCAAACGTGCTTTATTGGCCATCAATCATCGAAAATATTTTTATTTATACGTTAGTAATTTATTCAATTGTGAAAGCATATCAACTAAAGAGAAATGTTTTTAATGAACAAACAAAAGGTTTTATTATTTTTTGTTTTGCATTTGCAATTTCAAATTTGTTATTGATGGGTTACACCATAACATTAACCGGGGCAATTGTGAGGTACAAAGCGTTTGTATTGCCTTTTATTATTGCGCCTTTATCTGCTTTTGTAAATATAAATTTGCGAGGAAAGGAAAATAAAATTATTTGGTCGCAGGTTTGAAATAAGTCATTGCTTCGGGCATTAATTCTTTTAGTTTTTCAATGCGTGAAGCATCACTTGGGTGATCACTCAAAAACGTTGGAGGTTGCGAGCCGCTCTTACTTAAGTTCATCATACGCGTCCAAAACGGAATTGCTTCCTGCGGGTTATAACCGGCCATTGCGGCAAATATTAACCCGTAATGATCCGCTTCTAATTCCTGGTTACGGCTGTTTGGTAATAAAACACCAACCTGTGCGCCGGGCCCATAAACATTATTAAAAATATTTACTGTTTTTGGATCATTTGCCAAAGCCACATTGCCTGCAACCTGTATGCCTTGCGCAACCAATTCCTGGCTCATGCGTTCTCTGCCATGGCCTGCAACAGCATGTGTAATTTCATGGCCTAAAACAATTGCAAGCGCATCCTCATTTTGCGTAACAGGTAAGATGCCTGTATAAACAACAACTTTTCCTCCAGGCATGCACCATGCATTTACCTCTTTACTTTCTACTAAATTAAATTCCCATTTATAATTTGAAATTTCATTTGCCAAACCTTTTTGCTGGTAATATTGGGTAATGGCATTTGCTATTCGTTGCCCAACACGCTTTACCATTGAAGCCTCTTCTTCTGTTTTAGGAACAACTTTATTTTCTGATAGAAATTGTTTGTATTGAGTAAGCGACATTTTTTCCATCTCGCTTTCAGAAACAAGTGAAAGTTGGTTTCTTCCGGTAATTGCATTTCTTGAACAGGAAAATAATATGGCTATTACAAATAATAAGAGAGCGAATCTTGATTTCATAACAATAAGTTTCGATAAAAAGAAAATCGGTGGTTAGCGTCTTCTTCTTTGCCTGTTGATGCGGCGGCGATCCCGGTGTTTCAAGATCGGTACTTTACTTTCAGTACCATTAAGCAAACGATTTATATTTTTTTGATGTGTTAGAATTACCATTAAGGCAACCGCAACTGAAAAAATCCTGTACAGCGTTACATCATCATTAAAAATAAAAAGAATAAAAACTGCAAATGCAATACTGGACAAAATGGAGCTAAGCGAAACAAATCTTGTTAAGTAAAGCACTAATAAAAATACACCGACACAACATACAGCAACAATTGGCTGAATAGCGAGTATCATCCCAAATAATGTTGCTACACCTTTACCACCTTTAAAACCAGCCCAGATTGGAAAGATATGCCCGGCAACCGCGGCAAGCCCAAGGCCTATCATGAAGTTAGTTCTGTCCCAGTCATTTGTTTTTGTAACATAATAAGGAAGTAAAATATATAAGGATGTTGCGATGACACCTTTAACCATATCGACAATCATAACCAATGTGCCCCATTTTGCACCGAGCACACGATAGGTATTGGTTGCACCGGCATTACCGCTTCCATAATCGCGAATGTCAATTCCAAAATAATACTTACTAACCCATACTGCTGTAGGAATGGAACCAATGAGGTACGCTGCTATTATTAATAATACTTCGTTCATTGGAGACTAAACAAGATTAAAACCGAGGGGGCAAATATAAGGCCATTGATTTAAAAATAATTACATAAAATCTCTTTTATTGTTATGCGAATTATATACTTATTATTTTTTATTTAAAATATTTCTAAAAAATTAAATGTAACAGCTTGTACCTGTTTAAAATTATTTTTGTAAAAATTTACAAATTAAATGTTAACTGTTCTACACCCATGGCATGGTGTTTCTTACGGAGAAGGTGCACCGCGAACTGTAAATGCTGTTATTGAAATTTCGCAAGGCTCAAGATGCAAATATGAAATTGATAAAGAAAGCGGTCTCCTTAAGCTTGACCGGGTTATTTATTCTTCTATTTATTACCCGGTTAATTATGGATTTATCCCCCGAACTTATGGTGATGATAAAGACCCGCTGGATATTCTTGTAATTACATCTTTGCCAGTACAGCCGCTTACTTTAATGGAAGCAAAAGTGATTGGTGTAATGCAAATGATCGACAGCGGCGATGCAGATGATAAAATTATTGCTGTTGCTAATCATGATCCGGGTGTTAATCATTTTAATAATATTGAAGAATTACCGCAACATTTTTTTAATGAGCTTCGTCATTTTTTTGAAGAATACAAGCGGCTTGAAAATAAAACAGTGATCGTTGAAGAGTTTGGTGACAAGGCAAAAGCATTAGCCATAATCAATGAAGCAATCCATTTATATAAAGACAAGTTTATTAATAAAGCCTGATTGCTGAATGTTGTTGGTGCAGGTGAAGTGTTGCAATCCTGCATCAAGTGCGAAGAGGTTGCACGAAGATGTCATGAAAGCAAAAGGTAGTTACAAAAAATTATGCAGAATTTCTTCCCGCATTAATAATTCCGAACGAACAACGCATTGCTAACTTCTCATACTTTTCTTTGAAAGGTGAATCTTTTACTTCACGAATTTGCATCAGCGCATATTGCTGAATGGTTACTAATGGCAGCACGATGCGTTCACGCATACTTACACTCGACTGTTCAACAGGATAATCAGCCATTAAAGTATCATGCGCAGAAAGTTTATGCAAATATTCTATAGTAAGTTTATATTCAGTATACATCATGTTCCAAAGCTTGCCATAGCGGGAATTATCAGATAAATATTGCGTTAACGGAAAATAGCATTTCATCATTGCCATTTCGCAGTTATCCATCAACGTTTTAAAAAATAAGGATTGTTTATATAACTGTTGAATACTTCTCCACTTGCCATTTTTCTCCGCCTTTTTTAAAGCCGTTCCCACACCATAATAGCCGGTAACATTTTGTTTTAACTGGCTGAATGAACCAACGAACGGAATAGCTCTTAGATCTTTTAAAGTAAGTGCGCCTTTGCCGCGCTTCGTTGGCCGGCTTCCAATATTCGTTTCTGAATAAAAGCGAAGCGGACTTATTTCTGCTAAATACTCAACAAATGCAGGATTGGTTTTTAACTGAATGTACGCTTCATAACTATCTTCTGATAATTGCTTCATCAATCTTTCTTCACTCCTTGACAAAGTATTTTGTCTTGAAGAAAACAATTCATTTGAAATGCCTGCGTTGATGAGTTGTTCGATATTAAATTGTGCAGATTCGATTGTGCCAAAGTTTGAACTTACAGTTTGTCCTTGAACCGTTAATTGAATTTCTTTATTTGAAATATCATGGCCCATTGATGCATAGAACCTGTGTGTTTTGCCGCCGCCGCGTGCCGGCGGCCCGCCGCGGCCATCAAAAAATATTACATCAATACCATAACTTTTTGAAATGCTGGTGAGTTCTTCTTTGGCCTTATAAATACTCCAGTTTGCCATTAAATAACCGCCATCTTTAGTGCCATCAGAAAAACCAAGCATAATAGTTTGCGTATTATTGCGCATTTTTAAGTGCTGCCTGTATGCTGTAGTTGAATATAATTTTTTCATGATGGCAGAAGCGTTTGTTAAATCGTCTATTGTTTCAAACAACGGAACGATATCAACAGTTAATTCTTCTTTTTTCCAGCCACCTAATAAAAACAATGCGTATACTTCAATTACATGCAAAGCACTTTCACAATGGCTTATAATGTAACGATGACAAGCTTGCTTACCATTTTGTTGCTGAATGGTTTTTACGGCTTCAACAGATTGAATAGTGTCAGCAAAAAGCTCGTTGTCAAAAAACAATTCTGTTTCATGCAGCTGCAATAAAGCTGCAATTTTTTGGTTTTCATCAAGTAAATTATAGTTAGCAGGTAAAACTTTTTGCTGAACTAATGATTCAAAAAACTTTGCATGCACACCACTGTCTTGCCGTATATCAAGCGAAGCGAAATACAAACCAAAGATTTCGCACTTAAACAAAAGTTTGTACACATCTTCAATAAATAAGTTGTTATTTGCCCGCAGCACAACAATAATCTGTTCAAGGATATTTTTAATTTCTTTTTGCGTTATACGTTCGGCAGAACTTTTATAAAGATTATCATACAATCTTTTTTCAAGCTGCGTGATTAATTCAATTGCACCTTTAAATGTAAGCCTTCGTTTAAGCCATCTTGCATTTCTGTGGTAAGAACGTAATATTCCTGCACGCAATGTTTCTGCTACTTTTAGTGTAATTTCTGTTGTTACAAACGGATTGCCATCCCTGTCTGCGCCCGGCCAAAAACCCATTTGTATCAAAGCGTGTTTTGCACTTTTAGAATCTTCGAAGTCATTTTTTAAAATAGACATGATGTTGCCTGCCGCATCATAAAAAACATTTTCCAAAAACCATAATAAACTCACCGCTTCATCATAAGGAGTTGGTTTTTGTTTTTTAAGAAAAGGCGTCCTGCCTAATTGTTGGAGGTATAAGTTTACCTGTTCTGTATCATCTGTTTTTAATGCTTTCGAAAGATCATTAATGATACCTAAAACTTCTCCTGTATAAAATTGTGTTGGATGTGCAGTTAGTACAATACGTACTGCAAAATCATTTAATTTTTTTGCAAAGTCATTTTCTCGTTGCATTTGGGTTATTTGCGAGCATAATTGCTTTAATGTGCCGGGCCCGTTCACATCGTTTACTTCTGTAAAAGCTGCATCCTCCAAAGCATCGAATAACACAACCTGTCGTTCCGCATATTGCACAAACCGAAATAAAAGATCAATCCATTCTTCTTCCTTATTGTAAGATGTATTGTGTTTTAAAAAGTCATTAATGATGTCTGCGGGGCTTTGTTTCTTATTAAAGCCTTCTTCGCATTGTAACAAAAACAATGAGAGTAAAACACCGGTTTTTTCAATACGATGAAATGGTAAAGAAGTAAACAGGCTGTTGTACAACTGAAACTTTAGCGCAACATGATTCTTAAATTCCTGCAATGATGCAGAAGATAGCTGGCTCATAATCGCGATAAAAATAAAAAATAATTCGCAGTAACGTTTCTTACAAAATATTCAACTGGTTGCGTAAGCCGGCTTTTGCCAATATCAATACTTTCCCGTAATCCGGAATCCGAACACGTTTCTCTAATATGCTTTTGGGTTGAAGGCGTTTTATCTTTTTAAATAATGACAAGTAATATTTATATGCCACATAAACCCCTAATCGTGCTCTCGGCGGTAATTGTGCAATGCCTTTATATGCGTGATCAAAATCTTTTTGAATATCGTTTTGGATATGATATTTTTCTTCCAGAGTGAAATTCCGAAAATTACAGTTGGGAAAATACATACGATCTAATTGTTCGTAATCAGCCTTCATATCACGCAAAAAATTTACTTTTTGAAAAGCTGCACCAAGGCTTTTTGCATAACTCTTTAAATTGTTATATAAATTTTCATCACCGTTACAAAAAATGTATAAACACATTAACCCAACTGTTTCCGCACTTCCATAAATATATTCTTTGTAGGTGCTTTCATCACAATAATTACAGATCAGATCATATTGCATGCTTTTAAAAAAAGAATCAACAAGATGTAATGGAATATTGTATTTATTCACCGTTAATTGAAAGCTGTGAAGAACAGGATTAAGGCTGATCTTTTCTTTTATCGCTTTGTAAGTTTCAGTTTGAAATGAGCTTAACAGCTCCTCTTTATTATAACCATGAAATGAATCAACAATCTCATCAGCGAAGCGAACAAATCCATAAATATTATGAATGTCTGCACGAATACTTTTATGCAACAGCTTTATTGAAGATGCAAATGATGTGCTGTAATTTTCTGTGATTATTTTACTGCACCGCTGGCTTGTTTCATGAAAGCGACTGATCATAAATAATTTATTAAACAAAATGAACTGTAAAACATAACTTATTTTAAACAATACTAATAACGCAAAAAAACAAATCAGGTTCAAAATAAATTCATCACATATTTGGCAACAACCTCACCGCTTATGATTGCCGGAGGCACACCTGGCCCAGGCACGGTTAACTGACCTGTATAAAACAAATTTTTAACCTTATTATTTTTAATTGAAGGTTTAAAGAAAGCTGTTTGCAAAAGCGTATTCGCCAGCCCGTAAGCATTGCCTTTATATGCATTGTAATCATTTACGAAATTGCTAACGCTATAAGATTTTTTTACAATAATATTTCCTGATATGGATTGTTTGACTCTCTGTTCAAAGCGAGCTAAAATTTTTGCGAAATAAAAATCTCTTAATTCTTCTGTATCGTTTTCAAGACCTGCAGCAACAGGAATAAGAAAAAAAAGATTTTCACAACCAGGCGGCGCTAAAGTTTGATCTGTTACCGAAGTAGCGCTTACATAAAACAAAGGTTGTGTTGGCCACTGTTTGGTGTCATAAATTTCTTTGGCATGTTGCTTAAATTCCGTATCAAAAAATAAAGAATGGTGCTGAACGTTTTTAAGCTTTTTATTCAAACCAACATAATATAACAAGCAAGACGGCGCCATTGTTTTTTTATTCCAGTAGTCTTCCGCATAATTTCTGGATTGATTATCAAGCAGCGCGTTTTCGGTGTGATGATAGTCTGCATTGGAAACAACTATATCCGCTTTAAATATTGATGTTGTTTGGTCTTCGTGTTCAACAATTATCTTCGATGCGAGATTATTTTCAATATCAATCTTCAGTACATTTTTATTAAAATGGAACCGTACGCCGAGTTCAAGCGCTAACTTATACATCGCATCAGCAATACTGTACATACCGCCATTTGGAAACCATGTGCCGCCTTTTATATCTGCATAATTCATTAAGCTATATAATGCAGGAATTTTTTCAGGCAAAGCGCCAAGAAACAATACTGGAAATTCAAGCAGTTGCTGAATATGCGGGTGCTTAAAATATTTGCTAACATGTTTTTTTAGAGAAGTAAAAACATCAAGCCTTAAAATTCCCTTCAATAAATCAAAGTCTAAAAATTCGGAAACAGCAAGTGACGGTTTATAAACCAATTGCTGCATGCCCTTGTTGTATTTATATGCGGCTTCATTTAAAAATACGTCAAGCTTTTTGCCGCTGCCAGGTTCAATCGTTTCAAATAATTTTTTTAAAGAATTATAATCTGCAGGAATATCGGTTTCACCATCCTTCCAATAAATGCGGTAAGAAGGGTCGAGTCTTTTTAATTCGTAATAATGAGAAACTTTTTTATTGAACTGTTGAAAAAAATTTTCGTACACATCTGGCATCCAATACCAGCTCGGGCCCATATCAAAACTAAAACCATCAATTTTTAATTGTCTTGCCCGGCCTCCTGGTTGTTCGTTTTTTTCTAACACTATTACTTCATGACCTGCCTTTGCAAAAAAGCACGAAGCAGACAGACCAGCAAAACCACTACCGATTACAATAATTTTTTTTTGGTTCACATTATAAATATCAGAAACGTTCTATTTGTGCTTTCAACAATTTTCTTGCAAAGTGAATGCGACTCTTAACCGTGCCGAGAGGTTCCGAAAGAATATCAGATATCTCGTTATATTTATATCCATCGCAATACAATAAAAAAGGGCTTTTAAAAATATCAGGAAGCCTGGTAATAGCCGCCTGTATTTCCTTCAAATTGATGTTTGATATTGCAGAATTGGAAGTAACGGTTTGTGTTGAGTTAACATAGTAATCATTGAGGCTACTGTCACATACAATTTTTTGCTTAGCTTTTTTGCGATAATCATTTATGAAAATATTACGCATGATGGTGTATAACCATGCTTTGATATTGGTTCCCAAATTGTATTTGTCTTTATTGTCAAATGCTTTGAACAATGTTTCTTGGTAAAGATCCTTTGCATCTTCATGGTTATGGGTAAGTGTGAATGCAAAGGGCATCAAAAACTCTGTATTGCTTAAAAGCGCCTGGCTAAAATTCGGTATGGCCATTTTTTGTTTAATTTTCGGATATACAAAGTTAAACAAAAAGTAGTCCAATAAAAATCAAAACAGTATAGAATTTTTTAAAAAGATGCTAAATACTTACATTAAAATCGCGCAATGCATCATTTAAACTTGTCTTTAAATCTGTGCTGGCCTTGCGTTTGCCGATGATCAATGCACAGCTTACACCAAAAGAACCGGCAGGAAAATCTTTATTATAGGTTCCGGGAATAACTACGCTGCCGGAAGGCACCCGGCCTTTATATTCCACAGGCGAAGACTTGCTTACATCAATAATATTTGTGGACTGAGTAAGCACAACATTTGCTCCAAGCACAGCTTCTTTCTCAACAATCACACCTTCAACAACAATACACCTGCTGCCAATAAAACAGCCGTCTTCAATAATTACAGGACTTGCCTGTAAAGGTTCAAGTACCCCGCCAATACCAACACCGCCGCTTAAATGCACGTGTTTACCAATTTGTGCGCAGCTGCCAACTGTTGCCCATGTATCAACCATTGTACCCTCATCAACATAAGCACCAATATTTATAAAGCTTGGCAACTGAATTACATTTTTTGCAATATACGCGCCGTACCGTGCAACGGCACCTGGAATATTTCGAACACCTAAATTTTTAAAATCTTTTTTCAATGGAATCTTATCATGAAATTCAAACGGCGGCATTTCAATAGTTTCCATTGGTTGTACAGCAAAGTATAGCAATATTGCCTGCTTCACCCATTCATTTACAACCCAACCATTTTCTGTTGGTGATGCTGTGCGCAATCTTCCTTTATCAACTTCTTCAATAACATTTCTTACTGCATCTGCATATTTTTTTTCTTTTAAAAGTTCGCGGTTATTCCATGCTTCAAGAATAAGTTGTTGCAATTCCATGCTCAAAATTTTTTGCGAAGATATTGTTTGCAATAAAAAAACCTTGAAGTGTTTGAGACAATCAAGGTTTTTATGGCTTTGATTTATTTACTAAATCGTATGCTTATTTTTAATTGTTTTTAAGGTTTTAAAACTTCCTTCCATCTTTATAAAATACTTATCTATTTTTCCACCATCACCTTTTGAACTTCTCCAGTAGTTTTATTTTTTAGATAATAAATACCTGCCACATATTTTGATACATCGATTATACCGTCGCCGTCAATTTTTTTCACTAACATTATTTCTCCAGAATAATTGGTTAGCGTAAAAATTGTACTCCCTTTTGTGTGAATATGCACTATATTATTTGAGGGGTTAGGATATAATTGGGTAGAGGAAGATGCAGCTGTATTATTTTGCGCAACCATGCTATTGGGCGCATAATATGCGGAATAAAATGTAATCTCATCAGAAGTAGAACCTCCTGAGCCACCGCACAGCACATGCGCTGGCGTTTGTGGATAATTACAATACCAGTAATGATATGTATAATTATAGAACGCAGGAGAACTACCGCAGACCCAGCAGTAGCAAGGACAACTGGAATAATATTGAGGGGTCAATGTACCATCATGGTTTAAAATCAAGACAATTTCTTCTATACCTTTTGCAGGGGGTAGCAATGTAGCCTTTACAGTATCCACATATTGCGGCGGCACAAAAGCAATATGCGATTGTTCGTTTACAGAGTCTCTCTTAATAAGCTTAGTGCTGTAATGTGCTACCATAGTACTATCCCAATAAACAGATATCTTTTGTGATTTCTTACTCGTAGCGGGCACAATAAACTTATAAGTTTTATTTACTTTATAAAACTTTCTTAAATCACTCAGCATGCTTGGTGCTTGTGCGTTTGCCAATACATTACAAAATAGCATTAAGAAGAAAAAGAAGCTGTTCTTTGAAAATCTTTTCATACAATTTATTTTTAATTTTGATTGCCTACTTTTCAGGGTTTCGGCTTTCCCGTTTAATCACACAAAAATTGTATAGGCAATAAAATCTTCAACCACTAATTGTAGTTAAAGCACACCACTTAAAATAGGGATACAACGAAGAAAGAAATTAAGGTTTCAAATGCTTGTAATAATAAGCAATGGCTTCGCCCAAACATGCAACATGCAGTTTTTGATAAATATTTTTTACATGGCCATTTACTGTGTTATAACTAATGCCGAGTTTATCTGCAACCATTTTATAACTTAAACCTTCTGCTAAAAGAGAAAGCACTTCAGATTCTTTCGGGCTTAAAGGATTTTTTATTTTCTGTGGTTTGAAAAAATCCAATACTTTTTTTGCGATGGCAGGATTCATGGCAGCACCGCCTTCATATACTTCATAAATCGCCTGCAATAATTTTTGCGGACTATCATTTTTAAGTATATAACCACTCGCACCGCATTTTATACTGGTGAATATTTTTTCACTGTCATCGAAAGCAGTTTGCATCAGCACTTTTACGCCAGGATAATTTTCTTTAATCATTTTCAAGCCTTCCAAGCCATCAACACCAGGCATGTTTATATCCATTAATACAACATCAGGATAAGTTTTTTCAATATCCTCCAACGCATGACTGCAATCCGCAGCTTCACCTGCAACTATAAAATTTTCACTTAAACTTAATAATGCTTTCAGCGCGGCCCTTCGGTCAGTATAATCATCGTACACAAAAACCCTTATTGGCATCGTACAAATTTAAAATAAGGAAACATGAAACTACCCCCTAATCTCAGTGAGCGGTATAATAAATTTTAGTTTAGTTCCTTTATTAATTGCCGTTTCAATTTCCATATTACCTTTTAGTTCTTCTGCACGTTTGCGCATATTTTGTAAACCATTTCCTGATTGCAATTTATGTTCTGAGATTCCTTTACCATTATCTGCAATGATTATGGTTAAAAAATCATCAGTTGCTTCTACAACTAAATTATATTTTGTTGCTGCGCTGTATTTAGCACAATTATTAGTTGCTTCTTTTATTATCAGCACAATATTTTTTCGTGCCGTAATATTTTTAACTATGGCATCCAAATCTTTTTCAATAGTAATTGTATAATCAATATTGGTTGCGCTTAAAAGATTGCTTACTGTATTTTTTATGCGGCCATCAATATCAACAAGCCTGTCTTTATCAGGTTTCATACTCCATATTATATCACTTACATTACTGCTTATCTCATTGCTTTGCTCAATTATTTTATCAAGATATTCGCTTGCCTTATCCAGATCTTTATTTATCATCTGTTTTACAATTGCAGATTGTATTTGCAGGCTGCTTAATGCTGAGCCAACATCATCATGCAGGTCTGCAGTTATACGGCTTCGTTCTTTCAATAAAGCAACCTGTTGATGTAAGCGGCGGGTTTTGTTTTTAATTTTTGATTGATTGTATTGCCATAAAATCAGTGCTGTAATACCTGCAGAAATTATAATCCAGAAAAATATGCTTTGATAAAAATGAAGCGCAATATGTATAGTCAAAAATTTTTGACTATACATTAATGATTGCTTTTTATTGCAGTAGCCCAGCTCAAGTTTATAATCACCGGCAGAAAGGTTGTTGAATATAATGTTGCTGTTGGCAGGCAAATGCTGCCATGCTGAATCTAAGTTTTCAAAACGATAAATAACTTCGTTGGAATGAATCATATCTAAATCTTTCACTACTGCATGAATTACGATTTTGTTTTGATTCGCTGGTAAATTTAAAAGCTGAACATAATTATAGTTTGTATCGGCAAACAGAGATTTATCATTCACTTTAATTTCATCTATGTACAATTGCGGTTTATAAAATGAAGGAATTTTTACAGGAGGCTTAAACCAGTTAAAACCTTTTATACCGCCAAAATACAGCATACCATTTTTTGATTTGAAAAAGCAGCGGTTATTATAATCCCTGTCTTGTATGTTATCATCTTCATCATAATTTATTATTTTAAAAGTTTTGCTGTTGATAGAACTCAATCCTTTTTCATGGCTAACCCAAACATTATTTTCATCATCAAGCAGCAAACCATAAATATAACTTCCGCTTAAACCATTCAGTGAATTAAATTTTTTTATCAGCTTGAAATTTTTATCAAGCATATACACACCATCATCCGCACCAACCCAAAAAATATTTTTACTTGTGTCTTGTTGCATGTAAAAACATTTTACTCCATGTAAAATTGATTGCAAAACAGTTGCTGTGTTTGCATTTACAATAAGCATATCACCATTCAAATAGCTTATTGCTATCCTGTTTTTATCAATAAGATTTAATGTGAAAGGATTAGGTTGCGCCAATGTTTTTATGCCAACCAGTTTTTTATTTATGAAGTCAATTTTATAAATGCCATTCGAAAGCAAAATCCAAACATTTCCATCAGGCAATACAGCAATATCTTGTATAACACCGAGGTTGTCTGCATCGTAATTAACAGAAAATATTGATTTGTTATTAATGCAGCTTAATAACTGCAATTTTTGATCAACGCAGGTCCATATTCCGTTTCGTTTATAATCGTTGTGCAAAGGCATTGGAGCACCTTTTGTGCTTGTTTCCATAAATAAAGAAGTTGTATGGTCAGCATGATGCTGAATATAAAGATTACTGCCGGCACGTATCATTATATCGCCGTTAGGATATTCTGCGAAACTGTGCACACCTGTAATATTAAAGCAGAAAGGATCCTGGTTAATACCTTCTTCTTTAAAAAAAGTATTAGAAAAATCATACACAAGTAAACCAAAACCACTTCTTAAAAACCATATCCTGTTATCATTGTCAACACAAACAGGATCATAATATTTAAATTGCTTTTCTGCATCTTCTTTTTGAGTTAAAGGGAAATTAATGGCATCTAAATTATTTGAAGCATAGTATGTTCCTTGATTTGAATGTATAATATATGCGTTATTAAACTTTTTGATACGGCTGATAACACCAGAATTAACTTTATTAAAATTATCAGCGTTAATAAAAATTTTTTTTGCGATGTCAAATACCTTTAAGCCTGTTTCTGTTCCGATTAATATATGGTTTAAACTGCTGTCGTAACAAACAGAATAAAGCAATAAAGGTTGAGATTTTGTAGCAACCGGCTGATAATATTCAACCTTTTTGCTTGTGATATTGTACGATGCAACTGTTTTGTGCGAGGTAATCCATAAAATGCCTTGCTTATCAAAAAAAGGCTGACGGCCCCTGTAGTTAGTTGCCTCGAACATGTAAGGATGCAGCGATATTATAGAATCAAGTTTTGCATCATTATAATAAGTTATTGCTTGTGTAAAAACATCATAAGCAGCAATTTCATAAAAGCGGTTATAACACCAAATTTTATTGTTCCTGTAAACAAACGGAACACAGTTTTCGTCTCGCTCATCTTTAAAAATATTTATTAATGAAAAATCATCATGCTCTCTGTTGTAATAATATAAACCAATTGTACTGCCAACATAAATATTGCCTGCTGTGTCTTCAGCAAAATTGTATCCTTGTTTTAGCGGCGGGCAATTCTTAAAATACTTTTCATCTTTATACACTTTTACCCAGCTTCCATCATAGCGGTTCAGCGCATCATTCGCCGTTATCCACATAAAACCCAACTTATCTTCATACAAAAAATAATTCGAACCTTGTGAGAGCCCATCTGCCTGCGAAAGTTTTTTAATAGTAAAATGTTGATATGGCAAAGCTGATTGCGAATGCGCAAGGCATTTAATAAGCAAGAAAGTTAATATCAGCAAATAATGTTTCAAGGTTAGATAAATAAGCTGACGGTGGTTATTTGTGTAATATATGAATTTTGAAGATTGCATTCAAATAATACCATTTTACCTTTGCGCATTCATGCAAAAGTTCCTCATTATACAAACCGCATTTATTGGTGATGTTGTTTTAGCAACTGTTTTGATTGAAAAACTGCATGCAAATTTTCCTGATGCGCAAATTGATTTTTTATTGCGGAAAGGCAATGAAAGCTTGTTATTGAATCATCCATATTTGAATGAAGTTTTGATTTGGGTGAAGAAAAAAAGCAAAACAAAAAATCTTTTTAAACTTATCGGTATTATTCGCAAAAATCAATATGATAAAGTAATAAACGTGCAGCGTTTTTTTTCTACAGGATTAATGACAGCTTTATCCAATGCAAAAGAAAAGATTGGCTTCGATAAAAACCCTTTAAGTTTTTTGTTTGATATAAAAGTGAAACATATTATTGGAACAAAAGAAAACCCGCTACATGAAGTAGAACGCAACCTTTCATTGATAAAACACTTTACAAATGATACGATGGCGGGAGTGAAGTTGTATCCATCGCAGGAAGATTTTGAAATGGCAAATGCAATAATAAATAATCAGAAAGCCCGCAAGTCCGTAACTCCGCAAGAAGAAACCCGAAACACTATCAACCGTCAACTGTTAACTGTCAACTACATTTGTGTTGCACCGTCATCAGTTTGGTTCACCAAACAATATCCAAAAGAAAAATGGATAGAATTTTTAAAAGAAATTTCTGTCTCTGTTAATATTTTTTTTCTCGGCGCCGGTTCAGATAAAAATTTATGTGATGAAATTATAAGTGCATTGCCAGATCATTCTACAAAAAATAAATGCGGCGAATTAACTTTTTTGCAATCTGCTGCCTTAATGAAAAATGCCTTAATGAATTATGCAAACGATTCTGCGCCTTTGCACATTGCTTCTGCCATGAATGCGCCAATAACCGCAGTTTTTTGTTCTACAGTTACAAGGTTTGGTTATTGGCCGTTAAGCGATAAAAGTTTCATAGTAGAGAAAACAGAGCCATTATATTGCAGGCCTTGCTCCGTGCATGGAAAAAAATTTTGCCCTGAAGGCCATTTCAAATGTGCGCTTGATATAAGTAAACATCAATTGCTTGAAACATTTAACTATGAATGAAGATTTTTTAATTGAAGATGCTGAAAAAGCAATCACGGTTTTACAACAAGGCGGAATTATTTTATATCCGACTGATACAATCTGGGGGCTTGGCTGCGATGCCACAAACGCCAATGCCGCTGAAAAAATTATCGCTTTAAAACAACGACCTTCTAATAAAAGCTTTGTTGTATTAGTGGCTTCTGAAAAAGATATTTTGAAATATACTGCCTCGCCTGATCTTGCTGTTTTTGATTATTTAAAAACCACGCAAAAACCAACAACTGTTATTTATGAACATGCTTTAGGTGTTGCAGAAAACGTTTGTAATAATGACGGTTCAATTGCAATTCGCATTTGTAGTGATGAATTTTGCAGGTATATCATCAAGCGTTTTCAGAAACCGCTTGTAAGTACTTCAGCTAATCTTAGCGGAGAGCTGTCGGCAGGAAATTTCCTTGAAATATCAAACACAATTAAACAAGGTGTAGATTATATTGTGCAATATAAACAGCAAGACAAGAGTTTGGGAACAGCATCATCCATTATTCGCTGGGAAAAAGGAAAGGCGCAGATTATCCGGCCTTAAGTAACTTAAAAAAGTTTTATTTTCTCTATTTTAATTTGCACGGTTTTTGGAAAATCAAATTTATTGTTAATCCAAAAAAATGTGTGTTATGGCAAGGATGAAAACAATCTCGAAAAAAACTTCAATTGCCCATGATGAGAACAAAATAAAAAGTAACCATTATGTGCAGTTTAAAGATAAAATTGAATTAAAGAAGAATATTATTCGCCATTTAATACATCCCGACTATATTTTGTTCGACTGGGAATTCTTTAGCAATCAACTTGAATTCGAATAAACAAAAAGCTCCTTTTTTCACACCCTATCTTTGCGCCGTATGCAAATAGAATGCACCGGCCGCGAATTACTAATCTTTAAAAAAATCACTAAAGCTGCTGAATCACTTTCAATGCCATGTTATTTAATTGGCGGCTTTGTGCGTGATAAATTACTTAACCGTTCAACAAAAGATGCAGACATTGTTTGCATGGGTGATGGCATAGAATTGGCTCATGCTGCTGCTGAACTTTTTAATCCAAAACCTGCAGTTGCATATTTCAAAAATTTTGGAACAGCGCAAATAAAATTGAATTTTCCTTCTCCTTTGGGCGAAAGTGCCCGAAGTGCGGATGAGGTTTTTGAAATTGAATTTGTTGGTGCAAGAAAAGAAAGTTATGCGCAACATTCCCGCAAACCAACTGTTGAGGTTGGAACACTGGAAGATGATGCAAATAGAAGAGACTTTACCATTAATACATTAGCAATAAGTTTAAATAAAAATGATTTTGGCGAATTGCTTGATCCGTTTAATGGTATCCGGCATCTACAGGAAAAAATCATTAAAACGCCGCTTGAACCTGTGCAAACTTTCAGCGACGATCCTCTGCGCATGATGCGTGCTATTCGTTTCGCAACGCAACTCGATTTTACAATTGAACCAAACACATTCACTGCAATTAAAGAAAATGCGGAGCGAATAAAAATTGTATCACAGGAACGTATAACTGATGAGTTAAACAAAATAATGCTTGCAGCAAAACCATCTGTAGGCTGGTATTTATTGCGTGACAGCAATTTGCTTCAATTAATATTTCCGCAATTATTGGAATTGCAAGGCGCAGAATATATTGATGGTATTGGCCACAAAGACAACTTCACCCATACATTGCAGGTACTTGATAATATATCTGCTCACACTAATGATCTTTGGTTGCGATGGGCTGCTTTATTGCATGATATTGCAAAGCCGGCAACCAAACGGTTCAGTAAAGAAGAAGGCTGGACATTTCATGGGCATGAAGCATTAGGAGCGAAGTGGATTCCAAGAATTTTTGGAAAGTTGAAATTACCACAGAATGAAAAAATGAAACTTGTTCAAAAATTAGTTGCACTGCATTTGCGGCCCATCAGTTTAACCAAAGAAAATATAACTGATAGCGCTGTTCGAAGGTTATTGTTTGATGCCGGAGAAGATATTGATGCATTAATGATGTTGTGCGAAGCAGATATAACGAGCAAGAATAAAATGAAAGTTAAGCGTTACCTGAACAATTTTGAAATTGTTCGCAAACGTTTGATTCAAGTTGAAGAAAGTGATAATATCCGCAACTGGCAGCCACCGATAACAGGTGAAATAATTATGCAAACATTTGGCTTGCAACCGGGCAAACAGGTTGGTGTAATAAAAGATGCCATCAGGGAAGCTATTTTAGACGGAGAAATCCCTAATGAGTATAAGGCTGCTTTTGATTTTATGTTGCAGAAAGGCACATTACTTGGTTTAAAGCCGGTTGCATAAAATTTATGGTAATACAAGTTTTTTGCGTATGTTGCCGCTACTATTGAGCACATTAAGCACTTTATAAAAATGCTGTATGATTTTTGTTTCGAACTAAAGCTGAACAGTATTTGTGCAGTACAAGTGATGCGACGCAACTGGGCTTAATGCATGCACAAAGCTGGTAACATACATATAATTCCAACCTTATGGCAATTTTAAAATTCAGGGCATATTATGAAGAAGATGATGCAGTGTACAGGGATGTTGTGATCAAACATTCTCAAACTTTCCACGATTTGCATAATGCAATTTTGAAAGCTTACGAGTTTGATAATAAGCACCAGGGAACTTTTTACCGCAGTAATGATAACTGGCAACGCGGCAGGGAAATTACTTTGGAAAAATATGCAGATAAAGATTACCGCGCTGAACCATTATTAATGGCTGACACAACTATCGGCAGCGAAATTCGCGACACGAATCAAAAGTTTATTTATGTGTATGATTTTGTGAAGAACTGGACATTTCATGTTGAACTGATTAATGTAACAAAAGAAGAAAGCAGTAAAATAAATTACCCTGCAACATCGCGTGTAGAAGGAATTGGTCCTCAACAATACGGCACACGCAGTTTGCTTGGTAAAAAGTTTGTAGATATAGAAGAGAAATACGATTTGCCACAAAAAACTGAAGGCTTTAGTGAAGAAGGCGGTCAAGCTGAATCCGAATCCGAATCGGAAATAGATAACAGCGGTGAAGAAAGTATAGATGAAGGTTTTGATGAATAACAAAAATGATTTCTTCTTAATATTAATTGATTTAAACCTTCACTGTTCAAAAAATAATCAAGAAGTATTCTAACAAATAGAAAGGCAGATTAGAAAACCTGCCTTGTACCTGTATAAAAAACTATGAAAAACTAAGAGTTGATTTCTTTATGATATTCTTTATCATAAGCCTTAATGATCGCCTTAACCAAACGGTGGCGAACAACATCTTCTTCATCCAGCTGTATTTGGGCAATACCATGTATATTTTGCAAAATGCGCATTGCTTTATCTAAACCACTGCGTTGATTTTTTGGCAAGTCAACCTGGGTTGGATCGCCGGTAATAATTGCTTTTGCGTTAGCACCAATGCGTGTTAAAAACATTTTTAATTGCAAATCGTTTGCATTTTGAGCTTCGTCCAAAATAATAAAAGCATTGTCTAAAGTACGGCCCCGCATATAGGCAAGCGGTGCAATCTCAATTGTGCGTGTGCTCATGTAATAACCAAGTTTATCTGCAGGTATCATATCATCAAGCGCATCGTACAGAGGCCTTAAATACGGGTCAATTTTTTCTTTCAGATCACCAGGTAAAAAGCCAAGGCTTTCACCGGCTTCAACCGCAGGTCGTGTCAGGATTATTTTTTTAACAAGCTTATTTTTTAATGCCCTTACAGCGATTGCTACTGCGGTGTACGTTTTACCGGTACCTGCAGGCCCAACAGCAAATACAATATCATTTGTATCACAGGCATGCACCATTCTTTTCTGGTTAACAGTTCGTGCACGAACAGTTTTGCCGTTTGGTCCAAATACGAGAATATCGTTCGGGTTTTTATCAACAAAGTTGTCAATTGTTTCGGCATCATCTCCGCCAAGTATTTGTTCAAAATAGTTTTCGCTCATATCTCCATTACGCTCCATATGCTGAATAGCGAGATCAATTTTTTCTTTAGCTGATTCTACCTGCTCGGGTGCGCCACTCAACTTTAATTGTGTTCCTCTTGAAAGTATTTTAAGCAATGGAAATTTTTTTCGAAGAATATCAAGTTTCCTGTTGTTAACACCGAAAAATTCTATTGGATTTAAAGTGTCGAGGTTTATAATTGTTTCTGTCAAAGGTGTCTTGTTTTTGTGATTGAATTTGATTTGGATATACCTGCTAACCTTTTCTCAAATATATTTATTGTGATAAATGGCTTGCAATTTTTGTTGTTCACACTGTGTTAATAGTTGAATATAAAGTTACCCCTAAAAATGAGAACATTATCTTAAATATGTGCGGTTATATATTGTTTAACTGGAGTAATCAGATAGTTTAAAGACCCAAAAAAGCTTAAATAATTTCTTAACTGGTTGTTTCATTATCTTCACCGAAAATCAATCCAATACATGAAAAATATTTATATCGCATTATTTTCATTCATCAGTTTTTTTAGCTGTAAAAAACAAGAATCATTTACCCAAAGCGTCCCTGCTTCATCAAACAGTAATTCTACTGCGGCTACAACTATTCAGTTCAGTGGTTATACATGGAATATAAAATATGGTGCTAATCTTGGCCCCGGACCAAATTACTGGAGCCGAAAA